>CALCSH010000431.1 GCA_937893815.1 uncultured Anaerolineae bacterium
GCACTCGAAACTGAACTGGCTTCTGCGCACGAGCGCCTGGCCGCGGCCAAAGCAGAAAACCCGCGTCTCAAAGCGGATATGGATGAAATTAAAGCGCGCATTGATCGGCTGGCCGCCGCCGATGAAAATGAGTCTCAATGCCCGTTGTGCGAACAACCCCTCAGCCCGGAAGAGCGTCAACGCCTGATTAATGATCTCACCGCCCAGGGAACAGAAATGGGCGATAAACACCGCGCCAATCGCGCCCTATTGGACGAAGCCGACAAAATGGTTGCAAGCATCAAGGTACAAGTGGCCAGTTTGATGTCTGCTGAGGAGACGTTACGTCAACAAACACGCGAGTTTGACCAGCTCAAAGCTCAAATTGAACAAATAGAAGCTACTCAAACCAATTGGAAAAAAGAAGGTCAACCTCGTCTCGATGAAATTTCCTTAACCCTTCAACGTGAAACCTTCGCTCCGGAAGTGCGAACTGAATTGGCCCAGATTGATGCCGAACTCAAAGCCATCGGCTACGATGCCGCTTCCCACGATTCCGTCCGTAAAACCGAGATGGATTTGCGCCGCGTGGAAGATGATCTGTTAATGTTGGAGAAAGCCAAAGCCGCCAATGAACCTTTGGCGCGTGAGATCGCTGAAACCGAAGCGCAACTGGAACTACTGGTGCAGGATAGTACCGCCCTGGAGCAAGAACTTGCCTCAGCGGAGGATGCATTCACCCAGAGTGAAGAAAACGCTCCAAATCTACGCCAGGCACAGCTTGCCTTGCTCGATCTGCAAGAACAAGAAAACCGCCTGCGCATGGATGTTGGCGCAGCGCAGCAAAAGGTTCAGGTATTGGATGATTTACGAAAGCGCCGCAAAGAACTTGAAAGCCAGCGCGAAACCCTTGCTAAACGCAGCGGACAATATAAACAACTCGAAACCGCATTCGGCAAGGACGGCGTCCCGGCGCTGCTGATCGAGCAGGCCTTGCCGCAAATTGAAGCACGCGCCAATGATTTGCTTGACCGGCTCAGCGGTGGCGAGATGTCCATCCGCTTTGATACACAGCGCGAGTTGAAAACCCGTGACCATCTTAAAGAGACCCTCGATATCCGCATCAGCGATAGCGCCGGATTGCGCGATTATGAGTTATACAGTGGCGGAGAGGCTTTTCGGGTTAACTTTGCGATTCGTTTGGCGCTCTCCGAAGTGCTGGCGCAGCGCGCCGGAGCGCGGTTGCAAACCCTGGTCATCGACGAAGGCTTTGGTAGTCAGGATGAAATTGGCCGCCAACGATTATTGGAAGCAATCAACCTGGTCAAAACCGATTTCGCCAAAATTCTTGTGATCACACATATCGAAGCGCTCAAAGATGCCTTCCCAGCGCGTATTGAGGTCGAGAAAACCCCGCGTGGCAGCGTGGTAACGGTGATTTAATGTCCATCATTCTTTCCTCGTTCCTTTGTCTGGTTGCATTATTCATTACCTATTGGATTCACAGCCGTGTCGCCATTGAGATGGTCATTTCACCGCTGCCCATGCCGCCGAATACTCCAGCGCCGCTGATTTCCATTATCGTCCCGGCGCGCAACGAAGAACGCAATATTCGCCGCTGCGTAGAAGCCTTGTTAGCCCAGTCATACCCCAACTTTGAACTCATCGTAATTGATGACCGCTCTACCGATGCCACGCCGCAAATTTTGGCTGATCTTGCCGCGTGCGATGCGCGACTGCGTGTGCTATTGGGGCGCGAGAAACCCCCGGAGTGGGCAGGGAAACCACATGCCCTGGTGCAGGGTGTCGAAGTCGCTCGCGGTGCATGGTTTTGCTTTGTCGATGCCGATACGTTTGCACATTTACATCTTGTTTCCAGCGCCTATCTCGCGGCAGGTGAGGTTCAGGCCGATTTGTTTACGCTGCTCACCGATCAGGAATTGGGCACATTTTGGGAGAAAACCATTCTCCCGTTGGTTTTTACCGGGCTGGCATTTGGCTTTCCGGCAGAGAAAGTTAATGACCCATCCCAGCCCGAAGCGATTGCTAATGGCCAGTTTTTCATCATCCGTCGGGCGATCTATGAAGCCGTTGGCGGCCATACAGCTGTATCGGATCGCATCGATGAAGACAAAGCCTTCGCCGAGGTTGTCAAAGGCGCGGGCTACCCAATATTCATCGCCGATGGCCGCGAGGTCGCGCGCACCCGCATGTATACTTCCTTGCCCGAAATGTGGGAAGGCTGGACCAAGAATATCTTTTTGGGACTGCGTGACCGTTTGGGCTTGCTGGCCTTTGGCGCTTTTGCAGCGCTGATGGGCGCGATGGCGCTGCCTGGCGGGTTATTGGCAGGTTTGCTCTGGTTCTCTGTGGGGGGGGAGGAAGCAGCCGCTATTTTGGTGCTTGAAATTCTGCTGGTGTGGATCTATTTACTTTGGTGGCGTGTGCGTGCGGCCAGGGCTTTTCAGATTTCAGGATGGTATGCTCTGACGCTGCCGCTCGGCGCGGCAATCTTTGCGGCGATGATGTTTGCCTCGGCCTATAAAGTACTCTTCGGTGGCGGTGTTACCTGGAAGGGAAGGCAATACCAGGGGCGTTAGAACAATTGCCAAACGGCCAACGCCACCAAGGCTCCCACCAACGAAGCGATCAAATTCACAAAGTCATTATTCAACCAATCCCAGCCGCGGGTCTGCCGCGTGGGTGTGCCACAGGTGTGCTCCGGATGGCGTTCGGTTTCTTTTTGACATGTAACGCAGTAATAGATTGCTTGAATCGTGGCGCCCAGCAGCGAATCGAGCAGGGAGCCGCAGACTCCCCCAATGGTGGCGGCCAACAACATGCCCGGCGCGCCCGCCCCGAGGTGGAACGCCGCTCCCACCAGCCCGATGACCACCGCACCGCCTAGGGTTGCCAGCGTCCCAAAAAGTGAGATTCCCCCGGAGGTACCCGCTTCCACCACCTGCCCGCTCGTAATTAGCCGCGGCGATTGGCGGCTGATAACTCCCAATTCCGTTGCCCAAGTATCGGCATTCACCGTGGCCATCGCACCCAGATAGGCCATCCACGGCAGGGGGTTCTCTGGTTGGAGGTAGGCAAAAATCACCAGCGCCGATCCCAGACCGCCGTTGGCGAGAACTTGCTGCCAATCGCGCTGGCTTCCTTTGGCGAACTTCTCGCTGAGAGTTTGTTTGCGTCGTTTGAAGGTCTTGGAAAGCGCGCTGGACGTAATGAAAAAAGTCAGTAGCAGCGCAGCCCAGGGCAAACCGCCCAGCCCAAAGATCAGCCCGCCCGTGATGGAAGCCGCCGCCGCCCCGCTGGTGGAGAGCGAACCGGCTCGCCAGGCGATGAGGCTAATGACGATACCAGCTAGAATACCGATGAGAATTTGCATAAACCTGTGGATAACTTGTGTATATCTGTGGATAATGGGTGGTGTTGTGTGGAGAACGACTGGATTCCGCGTGGATTTATTCAGCTGATTCGCAAGATCAGAATAAACGCCCCGGAGAATAATATCGCCGCGATACAACTGGTGCCCCATAGAATAATTGCCCAGGGCCGTTCACGGGGATTGCGATACAGCACCAGTCCTACGATGCCGTTGACGATGTAGATGAAATTACTAAACACGGGCAGAAAAAGAATTTGCACACCCGGCAGTGGATCTCGCGGGGCACCGCTGATGGTCAGGCCCATTGAAATTTGGGGATGCTGAGGTACCGCAAGAATGGCAGCCGCCAAAAGGGTAACGCTGAATAAAGCGCCGATGATGAATAATGCGCGCGCAAGCCTGGATTGCCAGGCGAGGGAAAACAAAAAACTGGGATAGACAGATTCGGACGATGCCAGGTTGAGTGACCCAAGTTCGATGAGCCGTTGATAGTGTTGAATGAATAGTTGCGTATTGCGCGGCGATATGGCATAAGCGCGCTCAACAGTACCGATAAGAATCAATTGCCGGGACATGGAAGCAAGGAATTCGACCGGCCTGCTGTCGGGCAGATGGCTGAAGCCCAAGATGGCACCCGGCCAGCGGAAGCGCGGTAAATGCAGCGGAATTTCCAGGTCAGAAGCTGGTCGCACCCAGAGAATATCGTCGGCTGGAATGCGTTCGACGCGCCAGCCCCATTGCAAACGAATGCTGTCGCGTTCAATCGTATAGCTGGAATTTTTCAGGATATAGAGCCGGTATATTATCAAAGGGATCAGCGGGACGGATATTAACGCAGGTGTCAGATACAGCAGGAAAACGGGGCCAACCTGCGCCAATGTCGCCATCCACAACCCCCAGGAGGTTACCAGAAGTAAGACTGCGATGGCGCTAATCTGAAAAATTGCCCCCGCTCGCCGCGGGGGGAAGAAGATATTACTTTCGCTCACGGGCATTATTTATACCACATCCCGACTTGCCTCGGATTTGATTTCCCTTTATAATCTCAAACATATGTTCTAAGAGATCGCCCAGTTCTTGTATTCAAGAGAGTCGCTGTGAGGGTTTGAATGGCAATTGATTTTCAGCAAGTTCGCCAACAAATTATTGAGATGGGGGAAAATGCTCCCTTGCGGGCGCAGCACATGCGCGAAACGCGAGAAAAAGCCCTTCAAGTACTCACCGATTGGGCAGATGATTTGGCGGCCTTGCAGCATAAAGTGGATGCGGCTCTTCAGGTGAATCCTAATTTACGTTGCGCTGTACCCAGGGATGAAAATTTACTCACTCACGCAGCAACCCCCACAATGCCAGAAACGGTCACGCTGCTGGCTGCGGATGGCTCCCAGATCAACCCCAACCGGCATGCTTCGGTCGATTTCTGTCTGGTCAACGTGGGGGCCATCGAGATGCAGCACGGCAAGCCCGATGCACCATCCACAACTGTTCAGAGCCAATTGTATTATGATGAGCAAATGTACATCAGTGGCGGGTATATCAACGAGCGCACGGTAGCATTGATGCGCGATCTGCGTGAACGCACCCTGCTGGCGGAGTTGGCCGAAAACTTGGCTTTGCCGGTGATCACGCTTACCGATGGCCCACTGGAACTTTGGGTGGGGAGTGACGTTTCGTTGGAGTCGGGGGAATACGAGAAGCGATTCAAAGAATATTTGGCGGCCTTACGTCATTTGCACCGCATTGGCGCATCTACTGCTGGATATATCGACAAGCCCCGCGGCGACTTGTTGGTACGTCTTCTCGAGATTGCTATCCTGCCGTTGGATGAAATCGACAAGGCCGGACGTGAGCACCGTTTTCTTGGGATCACGGATGCCGATCTTTTTTCATCGATTTTGCAGCCTGGTGAGCGTTCGGCAGTTTTGGGTATCCAGTCGCGTAATGCTGAACTGTATACAGCAGAGTTGGCGTTGCATTTTTTTTATCTGAATGTCAGCCGCAATCCTCGTAAAGCCTATCCGGTGCGAGTGGAAATCCCTGCCTGGGTGGCTGCCAATACCGCCATGCTCGACCAGCTTCATGCGATTTTGCTGCACCAGTGCCATATTCTCGGAACACGCACCTACCCGTATATCTTGCATCGCTCCCACGAAGTGGCCGTGGTCAGCCGCGACGAAGCTCAACAAGTCGAAAATATGATCGCTCTGGAATTGCAAAAGCATGGAGCAGATTTTGGCGAAGGGTCGTACAAGCAAGCGATTAAAGATTTGTAGTTTTTAGTAAGACCACGAAGAAAGCGGAAGAGCACACGGGTTAAACTTCATACTTCGTCAATCTTTGTGTCCTTTGTGGTTCAATAGTGTTGATGGGACTTACGTAACTCGATAAAAAATATCCCGAAAATAGGGGTGTGTGGGGGAGAAGCCCCACACACCCCTATTTTCGGGCATTCTCTTGTACAAGTGCGTAAGTCCTAAT
>CALCSH010000432.1 GCA_937893815.1 uncultured Anaerolineae bacterium
CGGGCGCGCATGGTGAGCACGTCGCGCTGAAACGCAGTGGTTTGAATCGCCCCAATGGTGTTCTTGAAGGATAAATAACCATCGGCGTAATTTTGCCAACCCGTGCGACGGGCTTCTCGGTCGGGATGAGTGATCAGCGAGTCGATGCTGCTTTGCCCGACTTCAATCTCCGTGCCTTGGGTGTCTACCGCAGGCTGAAATCTCAAATCGGCGTTGGTGAGTGATGAATAGGCGGGCAGCGTATTTCTGGGCGGTAGTGATTCGGAAACGTAAGCCAGCACTTCCTCAACTTCTGTGGAGCGGATATGTTGCTGGCCTTGCTTGAGTTGATCAAAATAGTGGGCGTAGATCGCCAAATCGGTTTCTTCGGCCACCCATTTTTCCAGGGTGTCCAACCCAATTTGCATCAGCTCAGGCTCTATGAAGGCAGCTGCCGCTCTCACTTTGGCAACCAGCCCTCCGGCTTGACCGAACATCGCTTGTGCGTCTGGGTCGGCCATATCTACAGATCCAGCCAGGCCGGTGTAAACGTATACTTTCATGGCGATAATTGAAAGCTCATCCACCGCGTGCAGCGCTTTCACGAGAAATTGCGGGCTGTCTCCCAACTTTCCTTGATACACGGCAATTTGCGGCAACAGGCTATTGACTTGCTCAACGCCTTTTTGCCAATCTTCGGGCGTTGCAAAGATATTCGCTAAATTCCAGGTTTCTTCTACCGGAACTTCACTGCGCTGGGGTAGGGATGTTTGAGACATTGGTAACGATTCTCCTGAGTGGGGGTTATGTAATTTGATCCAAATTTTGGCAATCAGGGGCCGCGATTGGAGTTCGTATGATATGATTCGCCTTTGTTTGACGTGTTGGAATCATACCATGTTTGAAATTGAAAAAATCGAATTCTGATGTAGTCGCTGGTCATTATTAACTATTTTGACAATGTCAAGATGGCAGAAAGTTTCCGAAAATTGGGGGTACGGGCGTAGGTTTCACCCCGCCCGTACCCCCAATTTTCGACTATCTTTTGTGTAAGTTTACATTGTCAAGCTATTCAATACTTCTTGAGAGGGTTGTTGCTATGTTTTCTAAATTAAAAACCATGAATCGTGAGCATCTTGCCTGGTATCTTTATGATTTCGGGAATTCTGCTTATGCGGCGGTTGTTTTGTTGGCGGTTTATTCGGCCTATTTCAAGGGGGCAGTCGTTGGTGGCGCAGAAGGATCGCGTTTATGGGGCATTGCTGTTGGCATCGCCATGCTGGTGGTGGCTGTGGTGGCTCCAATCCTGGGCGCAGTTGCCGACTTTTCGGCATCCAAGAAACGCTTTTTGTTAATATTTTCCGCAGTTACCTGGGTTTTTACAGCGCTATTATTTTTTGTTCAAAAAGGCGATATTCTCGTGGGGATGGTATTTTTCATCCTGGCAGAGATTGGTTATCGCGGCGGACAAGTATTTTATAACTCGTTGCTCCCAGAGATTGCTACCCCCGAAGAGTTGGGGAAAGTTTCAGGGAATGGGTGGGCGATCGGTTCTCTGGGTGGGATTCTATGCCTGGTGCTGGTGCTGCCCCCAATTGTAATGGTTGAAGGCGATCTGATGGTGCGCCTCTCGCTGGTGTTTACGGCAGTATTTTTTGCGCTTTCGGCTATTCCGCTCTTCCGATGGATTGATGAGCGTGCTACGGCTCAAACCTTGCCCAAAGGTGAAAATTATTTCAGCGTTGCGATCAAACGCCTGGGGAAAACGTTGAAATCCATCCGACGCTTCCGGGAGTTTGTCAAATTCATTATTGCCTTTTTGATTTATAACGACGGCATTCTCATGGCGCTAGATTTCGCCGCCATTATTGGTGCTGTACTTTTTGGCATGACCCAGACACAGTTGATCATTTTTATGATTATTGTTCAAATCACCAGCGTGGCTGGCGCGTATTTCTTTGCTGCTTTTGGTGAGCGTGTCGGCTATAAGCGCTCATTGATTTATTCGATCATTATGATGATCGCGATCATCATTACGATGATTTTTGCACAATCACTAACCGGTTTCTTCATCATCGGAGCCTTCGCCGGGTTTGCACTGACCGGCGTGCAATCGATCAGCCGCACTATGGTCGGTTTCTTTGCGCCGAAAGGCCAAAGCGCTGAATTCTTTGGCTTCTTCGCCATTGCCGGGCGCACATCTTCTTTCATTGGCCCAACCATTTATGGGATATTGGCCTTTGAGGCCGCAAAATGGTTTATGAATAAACACGGTCTCACCGAATTACTTGCCGAGCAGGCTGGTCAACGCGTGGCGATCGTTTCGATTGCGATTTTCTTGTTGGTGGGTCTGGTGCTGTTGCTATTTGTGAATGATAAAAAAGCACGCCAGGCTGCTACCGAAGAAGCGTGATAATGAGTTATTTCCACTTTCAGCGTCGTGCGCCTATACGCCTGGTTCTGAAATCGTTGATTTACGCAGCGATGGGTATGTTCACCCGGCTAGAGGTATTGGGGCGCGAGAATATTCCCCCCGATGGCCCTCTGATTATCGCTGCCAACCATTTTAGTTTTGCAGACCCTGTCGCTTTAATTCGTATGGCGCCTTGGGATATTGATTTTATCGCCGCGGCAGTGCCGGGCTTTGCCCCCAAATGGTCTACCTATTTACCGAAACTTTGGGGGGCGTTCTGGGTCTATCGTGGCACTGGCTCGCGAGAAGCGCTGCGCTCCGCAGAGAAATTGCTCAAAAATGGCGGCAGGTTGGGCATCTTCCCTGAGGGTGGTGCCTGGGCACAGGTATTGCGCCCCCCGCGACCCGGCGCAGCCTACCTGACCACACGCGGCAACGCACCCATCCTGCCGGTGGCGCTCTACGGTCTCAACGATATTTTCCCCCTGCGGATGAGCAACCGCCCCCGGGTGATCGCCAATATCGGCAAACCTTTTGGGCCTTTCAAAGTGATTGGACGCGGGCGCGAAAAGCGGGATCAACTCGATGCGATCGGTCATACCATCATGCAGAAAATCGCCGAACTGACTCCCCCGGAGATGCGCGGTCGATATTCAGATGATCCTGCCATTCGGGAGGCGGCCAAGCCATTCGAGGCCTATCCCTGGGCAGATGCCATCGAGGGAGATATTATCAATTAGCGACTAGGGGATTACGTTTCAGTTACGTGCACCCCACCTGGCAATGTTGATTATCGCTTGCGATCCAAGAGAATGAATGGCAAGTAGAGCAGCCCAAATAGCATCAGCGCAATGCCTTCTGCGCTGAGCAGGTACCAGGGCCAGGGACCGAGATAATTGAACAGAGTGGTGCCAGGAGGTTTGTGCAGCGTATAAAGATAGTTGCTGCCGATCAGCAAATTGATACCAGTCACAGCCAACAAATAGAGATTGGCCCAAAGCGCAATGCGCCAAAGCGAGGCTGCTCTGGGGCGATAGCCTTCGACGGCGGCCATGAAGATCGCAGCGGCGATGATGCTGCCATGGGATATAAAAAATTGGACGGGATAAAAATGGGGGAAGCCATAGATGCCCGCGTCAGGCGTTAGCAATGGCTGAATGGCGGCGCTGACTCCCAGAAAGTAAGCGAATTCAAAAATTGCGTAGCTTTTTGTGAGAAGCATGTAGGCGCTCAACCACACAAAGATCGAACAAAGGTGCAGGGGCAGGTTCCACTGTAGGCTCCAGCGGTGGTTAACAAGATTCCAAACGTGGTAGCTGAATTCGTTGAGAATTAACAAACTTGCCAGCCCCAAGCGGATTCTTTTGCGCTGAATTTCGCTCATGTGCCTGCTGAAATGCACCAGCAGAAAAATGGACACCGCCAATATGCCCAGAGCGATCAGATGCGCCGCACCGAAAAGCACAAAAGGCGCTCCGGTGTAATCTACGGCAAAATATTGACCCATCGCTCACCATTCCATTCCGTATCGGGTGGTCAGTCGTTCGTGGTTGCTGCCGGTTGGGCCGCCGATCGGAAGTCGTGGATCATATAGGGCAGATACAGCAATACGCACATCACCAGAGCGATAAACTCCACCGCCAGTAGATACACTGGCCAGGGGCCGAGTACATCCAGCAGACTGGCCGTAGGTGGTTTCTGCCGCGAGTAGAGATAATTGCTCTGGATGAGGAAGTTCAGCCCGGTGATGACCACCAGATAGATATTTGTCCACAGGAACACTCGTTTGAAGGACGACCAATGCGGGCGGAAACCTTCCACCACGGCCATGAAAACCGCCGAGCTGATAATGGCACCGTGCGAAATAAAAGTCTGAAAAGCGCGGAAATGGGGGAAGCCATAGATCCCAGCATCCGGCGTCAATAGCGCTTGCAGCGCCCCGGCAATCCCCAGGAAATAGGCAAACTCAAAAATTGAGTTGCTCTTCTTGAGCAGCATGTAGGCACCCAACCAGACGAAGACCGAACATAGGTGGAAGGGCAGGTGCTGTTGAATACTCCATTGACCGGTGGCAATATTCCAGACATGCCAGCCAATTTCATTCAAGATCAAAATGCCTGCCAACGTGTACCGAATGCCGTCTTTGAACTTCTGGTTGGATGACTTGCGCACAAAGATGAACGAAAGATTGATCAGCAGGATAATCCCCAGGGCAAGCAGATGCTCCGGGCCGAAAAGCACGAACGGCGAGCCAGTGTAATCTTTGATGAAATACTGGATCATAGCTGTTTCCTTATCGAATCCACGAAGTACACGAAAAAACACGAAACAAAAAAACTTTGTGCGCCTTCGTGTCCCTTCGTGGATAAAGAATTAGGCTTGTAAAGCGGTTTTCATTCGCTCAAGGGCTTCTTCTACCACGGGGCGCGGGCTGCCAAAGTTGAAACGCACATGCCCTTCGCCACCTGCGCCAAACCAGGCGCCATCGTTCATTGCAACGCGCGCTTTCTTTACAAAAAACTCACTGGGATTACCCTCGATGCCCGCTTCACGGCAGTCGAGCCAGGCCAGGTAAGTGCCTTCGGGCTTTGCCATGCGCACACCGGGGAGTTCTTTTTCTACAAAGTCAGTGACGTAATCGCGATTGCCCTGTAAATAGACCAACAGTGCATCTAGCCAGGCATCGCCTTGCTCGTAGGCAGTTTGCATGGCAACTTGCGCCATCAAATTAACCCAGCCGACTAATCCGCGTTGCGCCGCCTCGAATTTTTTGCGCAATTCATCATTTTCGATCACCGCTACGGAGGCTTTCAGCCCGGCAATATTGAAGGTTTTGCTGGGTGCCAGCAGCGTGATGGTGTTGGCGGCGATCTCGGGGGACAGGGAGGCCATCGGGATGTGTTTACTCTCCGAATACACCAGATCGTGATGGATTTCGTCGGAGCAAATGACGACGTTGTGCCGCAGGCAGATTTCGGCCATGGCTTCGAGTTCGGCTTTGCGGAAGACGCGCCCGGTGGGGTTTTGCGGATTGCACAGCATGAAGACGCGTGTTTGCGAGGTGATGGCGGCCTCGAAGGCATTCAGGTCAATTTCATACTGGCCGTTTTCCCCGCGGGCGTATTCCATCTCCTGCTGGACGAAACCGCCATTCTCGGCGACTTTCAGAAATGGGCCATAGGTTGGGGTTTGAATCAGTACGCCTTCGCCCGGTAGTGTTACAGCCTGGGCTGCCTGGTTGAAGCCGACGACCACCCCCGGGACGAAGAGCACATGCCCAGGGTCCACCGACCAGCCATGCCGCCGCGCCAGCCACTCCACCACGGAAGCAGTTACCCCCTCGGAGGGGCGAGTGTAGCCAAATACGCCATGTTCCACGCGTTCACGTAGTGCATCAATCACTGGCTCCGGGGAGCGGAAATCCATATCGGCTACCCACATGGGCAGCACATCTTCGTCAAATATTTGCCACTTGGTGCTTCCGGTCGGACGGCGGTCGGGCAGGGTATCAAAGTCAAAATTCATAGTTTCACCATTTGTTTGTAACGCAAAGGCGCAGAGATGCAGAGCCGCAAGGGACTTTTTAGGTTTTTTCTTTACGTCTCTGCTTCTTGGCGACTTCGCGTTGGTTTTATTTTTTTGTAACTGCTCAGCATCGAACAGTTACTATTTTTTAGTAAATTCTACCTCAGGATATTCTGGCAACGGCCCGGAGGCGCTGCCGCGTAAATATTCATCAAAGAAATCCACTGAATACGTGCGGATGATCTCCAGCACACGCCCACCGTTGAGCGGCCCTTTCAGACCCAGGTTGTGCGCCAGCGGGCTGAAGGCGGGCAGGTCGCTGAAATCGTAGTGCGCCGTGCCCGCGATAGTTAACACGGCAGCCGGGCCGGTCTGGTTAGCATACAATGCATCAAATAAGCGCGTATTCGTTTCCGTTGGCCACTCCTCGCTGAACATGAACAGGAATGGCTGAGTCAAGCCCTGGGCGATAATTTCGTCCGAGACCGGTTTCATGTAGGTATCCATGCCCAAGCCCGCTGCACAGCGCGGGTCGCGGGCGCAAAACTCAACTATCGCCCCGCCGCCGGTCGAATGTCCCAGTACGCCAACCTGTTCCAGGTTCAACCGGGTACTCAGGCTCCCCAGCGTGCCATCCAGTTTAAAGCTGCCCAGCGCATCCAGAATGAAACTTAAGTCCCCGGACCATTGCTTAAGCAGCCGATTGGCAATCGGGCGAAATTCAGCATCAGGCAGATTGGCATCGAAAGGCAAGGCCTCCGGATTGTTGAGCGCCACCTGCCCATCGGGGAAAACCGTCACGATCGAGCCGTAGGTATGCTCCGGTGCCACGACCACGTAGCCATAACTGGCGAGTTCTTCCATCTGGTAGGTATTCTGTGCCCGAAACCCGTTCCAGCCGTGGGAGAATAACAGCACGGGCAAGGGTGCATTGCCCTCGAGCGGCGGTGCATCGGTATAGGCGTGGCTTTGGGCGTAGCGCACATGGTTCAAAAAGTAGCGCGGTAACTCCAAATATTCTGCCATCACCGGGCCAAAGATGTCGGGGTGATCTATCCACGGGGCGAACTGATTGCCCGCGGTTTGCGCCGGATACCAGACCTGCACCATTAATGAGCGTGGTTGGGTTGGATCATCCGAATATATTTCGCGGCGAGCCTCATCCACTAACATAAATGACAGCGTTCCCACAGGATAAGGGCCGGTCGGGGTGGGTGTTTTTGGAATTGGCAGCAAAATTGGGGGCAGAAGCGCCGCAATCAGCAGAATCAACATCCCGATGGATAGCGCCCAACCCCGGCGTGGACGCGCCGACTCGCTCCGGGCGGGCAGCCGCCAAAGTGCTGTGATCGT
>CALCSH010000433.1 GCA_937893815.1 uncultured Anaerolineae bacterium
CCCCCATATATTCCGGCGGGAACACCTGCACGGTAGTTTTTTCAGTGGAGTCACACAAAGAAATACGGATATTTGTTTTCTATTTCCGTAAAATTCGTGTGCTTCGTGGATGAAAAAAGAAGGAAAAACTGATGGAAAATAATAAAAAGAACAAAGCTTTTCAATTCGGCGTTTATGTCTTCATCATCCTGGCTGTGCTGACAGTTGGCGAGTACGCCCTGGCAATTGTCGGTGCCCCCTGGTGGTCGGCATTTATCGTCATCGCTCTGATCAAAGCCTGGTTTGTCTTGCAGCATTATATGCACTTACCGCGTTTGTTTGCAGAGGAGGGCAACCATGACCACTAATACTTCGGATATTCGTTCCAGCTATGCCTATAAAACCGCCACCAACCGCCTTGGCCTGTGGCTCTTTCTGCTCTCGGATAGCTTCGTGTTTGCCGGGCTGCTGGTCTCCCGCTTTTATCTGTTGGGGAATACCCGCCCACACCTGGAGCAAACCCTGGGGTTGATCGTCACGGCGATGTTGCTGGTGAGTAGTTTCTTCATGAACCGTGCCGAGACGGCCGTAGCCAACGGCGATCAAAAGACCTTTTTGAACGGTACCCTCATTACCCTGATCCTGGGGATTGTTTTCTTGATCGGCGTTGTGGGCGTGGAATGGCAGTTGGCTCCCTTTAGTGCGGCAGAGGATGTTCACGGTGCGGTTTTCTACATGATGACCGGCATGCACGCTTTCCATGTGCTCACCGGTGTGATCTTCCTGGCAATTGTCTACCGCAATGGACGCAAAGGTCTGTACTCTGCTGAAAAACACTGGCAGGTGGAAGCTGCCGCCGTATACTGGCATTTCATCGATGTAGTGTGGATCTTCTTCTACCCGGCGCTGTACTTGATTGGTAAAGTGGTGGGGTAATTAGGTTAGGACTTACGCACTTGTACAAGAGAATGCCTGAAAATAGGGGTGTGTGGGGGCGAAGCCCCCACACACCCCTATTTTCAGGATATTTTTTATCGAGTTGCGTAAGTCCTATAGGTAATAGATTACCTGATAACTCATGAAAAAACTCCTCCTGCAAACCCTCATCGGCCTGACACTTGGACTGGCTATCGTCGTTGGGGTAAGCTACTTCACTCAACCCTATACGTATCAAGGCTCGCTGATTGACCCTCCGGCTCCGGCCAGCGATTTCACGCTCAGCGCCAATGCAGGCACAACGTTTCAACTGAGTGAGCAGCACGGAAAGACTGTACTGGTTTTCTTCGGCTATACCCACTGCCCGGATGTTTGCCCGACGACACTCTACGACTTTAAACAAATCAAAGCGCTTCTGGGCAATCAAGCCGATGCCATTCGATTTGTGTTTATTACCGTAGACCCGGAGCGCGATATAATCGAAATGCTGGGCGAGTTTGTCACTGCCTTTGACTCCGAGTTCATCGCCCTGAGCGGAACGCTGGACGAGCTACAACCGGTCTACGCAGCCTATGGTGTGTACCGCCAGAAAAATGATGTTGGTAGCGCCGCAGGCTACCTGATGGATCACACCGCCCGCGTGTATGTGATCGATCCCAACGGCAACCTGCGCCTGACCTTCCCCTTTGGTATGGCCCCTGAAGCAATGGCGCAGGATTTGGCGCACTTGATGAAAGAGAAGGTAGAGTAATCCGCAGGCAGTTACCAGTAAAAATATAAGGTCTCTGGGAATCCCCGTGGTAGTTGTCCAGATTTAGGGGTATAGGGTGTGCGGAGCACACCCTATACCCCTAAATCTGGGGTTTCTTCTCACGGCAGTTCCTAAAGACCCAAAATATATGAACCCAAAATTCCGTCCTTACGTCAAGCGCTTGTTGATTGTGTCTCTGGCCGCCCTGATCTTTGTAGCCATCATCAATGAAAGCGCGCATTTTCTGCTCAAAGACAAGACCGATCGGACTCCTGAAACGATTGAAATCGTTATCCCCGCGGGCACTGCAGAGAAAATTGCCAATGGCGAGCCGCCACCTGTGTTCCCTGATGAGATGGTTTTCGTCATCGGCGATACACTGACCGTCAAAAATGAAGATCGCCTGGATCACGAACTTGGCCCGCTCTACATCCCCGCCGGAAGCAGCGCCAGTCTGCAAATGGACGATGCCAATAAGTACACATTGGGTTGTACGTTTACTCCGGCCAAATACCTAAATTTCGATGTGCGCCAGCGCACTACGATTGTCTCCCGCTTGCAAGCGTTTGCCCTGGCTACCCCGCCGACTGCCATGTTTTTCTTTGTGTATAGTTTGTTGGTGTTTCCTCTGGATAAAAAGAGCCACAAAGCCACCAAGGCACAAAGAAAAAACCAAGATATTCCTTCGTAACTTTGAGATGTTGTGGTGATACTGTGATAAAAACTCTCTTCAGCCGCCATTGGATCTTGCCCACTCTGATCGTGCCGCTGGCTGTGGCCGTGATGATTCGCCTGGGATTTTGGCAGCTTGACCGCCTGGAGCAGCGCCGGGCTTTCAATGCCCATGTCAGCGAAGTGTCTGCCGCTTCACCGCTGGAATTGAATGTCGATACCCTCGAAGCCGATCTCGAAAGCATGGAGTACCGCACCGTCATGGTCAGCGGTGAATACGACCACGCCCACGAAATCGCCATTCGCAACCAGGCCTGGAACGATCAGCCCGGCGTGCATTTGCTGACCCCTCTGATCATCGCTGGGAGCGAGCAGGCGATTATGGTGGACCGCGGCTGGATTCCTTTGGATGTGTATCAGAGCGACGATTGGGCAGCGTATGAAGTCGTGGGGCAGGTTTCCCTGAATGGCATGCTCCGCCTGTCGCAAACCGAACCCAGCTTCGGAGGGCGCCCCGATCCTACCCCTCAACCGGGCGAACAACTCCGGGCGTGGAATTTCGTCAATCTAGAACGCATTGCGCAGCAAATGCCCTATCCGCTGCAACATATCTATATCCAACAAGCCCCGGAAGAAGGCCAGGCACAACTTCCCTACCGCAGCCTGCCCGAATTTGAACTGACTGAAGGGCCGCACCTGGGATATGCCGTGCAGTGGTTTATTTTTGCCGCGATTTTGGGTGTTGGCTACCCTTTTTATGTTCGCCGAGAAAATACATGATAAAAAAAATAGCACTCCCTGACTTACGATTTCGTTCCCCCTTTGCCAAATTTTCCTTGCTGACTCTGGGCGCCATGTTGGTTTTGCTGATCGGTGGAATTCTGATACGACCGATCGGCGCCGCCAATGCTTGCAGTGGATGGCCGCTGTGTGGTGTTGGATTCAGCCTACCGGGTAATTTTTGGGAATGGATACAGGTGGCTCACCGCCTGACCGTGGGGTTGGTCGGCGTGTTGATGCTGATACTCCTCCTGCGGGCCTGGCGCTCCCAACGCACACAGACCGCCATCCTGGTGGCGACCACCGCCACCGCCGCCCTGTACCTGCTGCAAATGATGCTCGGCGCGCTTAAGGTCACGCGCCAGTTTCCTTTTTATCTGGTCGCCTTACATGCCGCCACGGCAGTGGCCGTGTGGGGAGCATTGCTGCTGCAAGTTTATTTTGTGGGGCGGGCGGCACGTAGTGGTCAGGATGAGCAATTGGAAGCCGAGCAAGCTGTGCAGCGTGTTAACCTGGGGCGTGATTTCCTGGCGCTGACCAAACCGATTGTGGTTGCCCTGTTGCTGGTGACAACCTACGCCGGTATGGTCATTGGGGCCAAAGCCTGGCCTTCGGGCGTGATGACTTTCTGGGTGCTGCTGGGTGGATTCCTGGCCGCGGGTGGCTCTGGGGCGATCAACCAGTATATTGACCGCTATGACGATACCAAAATGCAGCGTACGCAACAACGCCCACTGCCCGCCGGACGGCTGACTTCTGGCGAGGGGCTGGCCTTTGGTGTGGTCATGACGCTGACCTCGTTTTACTTGATGGCGGCTTTCGTCAATCTGCTGGCGGCGCTGCTGTCGCTGGCGGGGATCATTTATTATGTTTTCTTATATAGTATTTGGCTGAAAAAAGCCACTGTGCAAAATATCGTCATCGGTGGCGGGGCCGGGGCGATTCCACCCCTGGTGGGTTGGGCCGCGGCAACCGGAAGCCTCAATATCCCGGCGTTATTCCTCTTTGTAGTAGTTTTCATGTGGACGCCGCCCCATTTTTGGGCTTTAGCCATCGTGCGGAGCAAAGATTACGCCCGCGCCGGTGTGCCCATGCTGCCGGTGGTGCGCGGGGAGAAAGAAACCCGCACGAAAATCTTCATCTACACGATTGTGTTGGTTGTGTTAACTCTATTGCTGCCGTTCTTCGGCTTGGGAGGCAGCATTTATCTGGTGCTGGCGGGCTTGCTGGGAATCTGGCTACTCCACTCGGCCTGGAAGGTATGGAAGCAAGGCGGCAATAAACTGGCCTGGAAGATGTACCGCTATTCCAGTATGTATCTGGCCTTTTTATTTATCGCCCTGATGGTGGATGCGCTGAATTAGTCGAAAAATAAAGCCGGTCACAGCGTTCTGCTGTGACCGGCTTTATTTTTCGATACTATCTTTATGGGGTTCTACTTTGAAGATTTTGAAGGCCCATTGCACGGAAGGGCCGATTAACATCGCGAAGATCACCGTTCCGATGCCCGCTGGGCCACCAAGCAACCACCCAGCAATCACCAGAACTACTTCAATCGTGGCGCGCCCGCGTCGCAAACTCCACCCACTGATGCGCTGCACCGCCAGCATCAGACTATCGCGCGGGCCTGCGCCCGCATCCACGCCGATATAAATTGCCGAAGCGACCCCCATCAACAGCACGCCGCCGAGCAGCATCCCCAATTGGCCGATAAAATTCCCGGTGAGGGAGGGCAGCAAGTGCAATGAAAGATCTTCCCAGGGGCCGATTGAGAGAATATTGGCCAGCGTGCCCCAGCCAATTGGCTCGCGCATAATTAAAGAACCACTCAGCACCAGCAGACCGACGATCACGCTCATTGTTCCCGGAGTCAGCTCGACGATTTGGGCCAGCGCCACTTCCAGCATCGCCCACGGCCCCGTTCCCAGGTTGGAGCGAATCAGCAAGGCAATCGACAACCCGAAGATGGCGAAGCCAATCTGGATGATTAAAAAATCTCGTACGAACGTATTCCAGCGAATGGTTTTGAACATAGATGATCCTGAGAAATTAATACCCGGAATTGAGACGATCTCAATTCCGGGTTTGTGTGAACGCTGATGTTGGATAGCAGGCGGTATTATACCCACTTGTGAGGATGCCTTCCAGGTTTCAAAGACCCATTTTCAATTACTCGTAGCGCAGCGCTTCCACCGGTTCCAGGCTGGCGGCGCGGTTAGCGGGGTACAGGCCAAAGAAAACGCCCACCGCTGCCGAGAAGAGCGTTGCCAGCAATACAGCATCCATACCGATGACAGGCACAATATCGGCGTTGCTGGCGGCGGCAATCTGCCCAACGATGAAGGATATCAACCAGCCCAGACCAATGCCGACCAGCCCGCCAAACAAACTCAGCAAGGCCGACTCGGTGAGAAATTGAACCAGAATATCCATTTTTCGGGCACCCATGGCCTTGCGCAGACCAATTTCGCGTGTGCGCTCCACCACCGATACCAGCATGATATTCATGATTCCGATTCCACCGACCAACAACGAGATTCCTGCGATACCGCCCAAGAAAATCGTCAAAATACCCGTAATAGAGGAAGCTACATCCAGAAAGTCTTGCTGTGTGTAAATGGTGAAATCGTCTTCGCCGATGGCGGTGCGATGGCGCATACGCAAAATTTGAGTAATCTCATCGACGGCGTCCGGTACGGCATCGGCGCTGACAGCCCCGACGAAAATCACATCCACGCGGTCGCTGGTCGAGCGACGGATCAGGCGCGCCTGCGCCGTGGTCAGTGGCACAATTATTTGGTCATCTTCACTGCCAAACGATCCACCGCCCTTCTCTTCGAGCACGCCAATCACCCGGAAGGGTTGCCCTTCGATACGCACCGTTTCGCCAACCAGCCCCGATTTGCGGCCAAAAAGTTGATCAGCGACATCCACGCCCAGAATGACGACTGCCGAGCGCCCCAGCATGTGGGTTTCGGAGATGAATTCGCCTTCGCTGACTCGATAGTTGCGCACGCTTTCATAATCGGGCGTGACTCCGTTGATAGTGGTTACCTGGCTCTCGCCGGAGTAACTCACCTCGGCGCTGCCCTGCAAGATCGGTGCGACTCCAGCCACTGAGGGAGCGGCGAAGGGGTCGGCGATCGCTTCGACATCGCCCAAGGTCAGCGGATCCGGGTTGCGCACATCTTCGGAACCGCCACGGAATACGAAGAGCAGGTTGGTGCCAATGCCCTGAATTTCACCGGTGATGGAGTTCTGGGCACCGGCGCCAATTGCCAACATGGCGATGACCGCGCCGACACCAATCACGATGCCCAAAATCGTCAACCCCGAACGCAGTTTGTTGGAGGTAAGACTCTCCAGGGCTTCAACAAAAGATTGCCAAAAGTTCATGATTTTCCTTGTGTGGTAGGGAGTAGGGCGTAAGAAGTAGGTATGCACAACACCCCCTACTTCCTACTCCTTATTCCCTATTTCTTACTTCTACCGCCCCATCACGGATTTGAATAACGCGTTGGGTAAGTTCTGCAATTTCAGGATCGTGGGTCACAATAATCAATGTGGTGCCGCGTTCCTTGTTCAGGTTGAGCAATAACTCCATGATCTGCTCACCCGATTTGCTATCTAGATTCCCGGTGGGTTCGTCAGCCATCACGATGGATGGATTATTGACGATCGCCCGCGCAATCGCCACGCGCTGCTGCTGCCCGCCCGAGAGTTCGTTGGGGCGGTGAGTGACACGGTCGGCCAACCCTACCAGTTCCAGTGATTCGCGCGCCCGCTGGCGACGATTGCTTCGGTCGCGCGCGTAGCGCAAGGGAAGCTCCACATTGGCCAGGGCAGTCGCCCGGGGGAGCAGGTTAAAACTCTGAAAAACAAAGCCCACCTTGCGGTTTCGGATGTCGGCCAGTTGATCGTCATCCAGATGGGCGAAACTCTCCCCATCCAAAAAATAATCACCGGAGGTCGGTCGATCCAGGCATCCCAGAATATTCATCAGCGTCGATTTTCCCGAGCCGGAAGGCCCCATAATCGATACGACTTCACCGCGCCCAATTTTCAGGGAAAGGCCGCGCAAGGCATGTACTTTGACATCGCCCATAGTATAGATTTTGGCGACATCGTTGGCTTCAACTACCCAGTTATTGGTCATTATCTATCCATCCTTTAGTGCTGCATCATCCCTGGAGGACCGCTGAAGGTTGTGCTCTCGGTGAGTTCACGCGGCGGGTTGATGATGATTTGATCGCCATTACTGAGATCACCGGCAACGATTTCGCTGTGAGTATCGGAAGATGCTCCGAGGGTGATGACAACTTTATCGATGCTGCCATCGTCGCGCAGCACATAGATTACGCGCTCCGCATCGACCACGCGCACCGCACGGTTGGGCACTAATAAGGTTTGTTCCAATTGGCGGATGACAATATTAACCGCTGAGGTCATACCAGGACGAATGTCTTCATCGGGGTCCAATAACTCCACCGTGACGGTGAAGTTGACCACACCCTGATCTTCGTTGCCAACCAGGGCCACTTCTACCACGTCGCCATGATATTCTTTTGCCAGTACAGCATCGAAACTCATTGTAACTTGCTGCCCGGCCGCGATTTTATTGATATCCACTTCGGAAACATCTAAATCGACCAACAGGCGCGAGTAATCATCCATACGGAAGGCCAGCGTGCCGGGGTCTACCTGATCGCCGGGTTTGCTCTCTACACGAGTTATGACACCATTGAAGGGGGCAATAATATGTGCCATATCCAGGGTGGCCTGGGCGGCGGCGACGCGCGCTTCGGCGGCGGCGATATCATCGGCGGGCGGGCCATTGGTGACCCGCTCCCACTCGCGCTGGGCATCGGCCAATTGAGCTTCGAGCAAGGCAATATCGGCTGCGGTGGGGCCATCTTTGACGCGTTCATATTCGCGCTGGGCATCGGTCAGTTGCGCCTGGGCAACCGCCAAATTAGCCTGGGCTTCGGAAACGTCAATTGCGCTGCCAGTGCTGGTGAGGGCGTTGTACTGGCGCACAGCGGCATCGTAATTTTGCTGTGCTTGAGCCAGCGCACTCTGGCGATTGGCGCGTTCCAGATCATCTTCGGGGCGGCCTGCATAGGGCGCAAAATCTTCCTGGGCTTTTTCCAGACGATCTTGCAGCAGCACAACATTGGCGTGTGCCTCATCAATATTGGCCTGACTGGCCGTTGTCTGCACATTGCGCCAACTGCGTTCGGCATTGTCCACGGCCTGCTTGGCATCGGCAATCGCTTGCAGGGCCTGGGCCTGTTGCAACTCGGGGTTGCGTAAATCTTCCAGGGCTTGTTTGGCATCTTCCACAGTCTGCATGGCTTCGGCGCGCTGCACATCGGAGTAATACAAATCATCCAGGGCGCGTTGCGCGCTGACCAGATCAGCCTGTGCCAGAATCACGTTTTGCGAAAGCGAAGTCTGCTCCAACGCAGCCAACTCGGTATCGACGACCACGGTATCACCGACCTTCACAGCAATATTGCCAACCGTGCCGGAAGTTTTCCAGACAAGCAGCGCACTTTGGTTCGAGCGCACTTGCCCGGTGGCGCCAATCGTGGCCACCAGTGTGCCTTTTTCCAGTGGCAGGGTTTGCAAACTGGCCAGTAATGCTTGCTGCTGCTTATTCTGGCTGTACGAGCGCCAGCCAATAATGCCGCCAATCAAAACAGCGACGACAACCACAATGATGATTATTTTTTTCATAGTAATTTTGAACTCCTTCTACAAGCCCAAATCTGGCTTAGTGTGATCCTTTTAGGGAACCAGCATCCATTCGCTGGGCGGATTAATGACAATTCGATCATTTTCTTGAAGATCACCGGCGATGACTTCACTATACTTGCCGGAGCTTTGTCCAATGGTGACGGTGACGGGGTGCCCCGTGGTGGCTGACGTCCTTTGCCCGGTGAGATTTTTATTATCCTCGGTGGCAGTACTACCCCCTACCACGAAAACCACGCGCTGACCGTTCAGCGAGCGCAAGGCCTGGTTGGGTACCAGCAGTGCATCTTCCACGCGGCTAATCTCAATTTCCACGGTAGATGTCATCCCCGGGCGCACAACCGCGTCGGCATCAATGATTTCAATACACACTTCAAACGTTACCATCCCATTCACCGTATCCCCCACCGGAGAGATGTCGTTGATCACGCCGTGGTATTGCGCCGCAAGAATGGCATCGAACGACAGCAAGACCGTTTGCCCGACGGCTATTTGGTTAATATCCAGTTCGGAAATCTGCACATCAACCAGCAGGTGTGAGAGTTTGTCGAGACGAAACGACAGCGTGCCATCATTCACCTGATCGCCCGGCTGATTCTTGACCTGGGTTAACACGCCATCAAATGGCGCCTTGAGCTGGCTCTGATTGAGAATGGCCTGAGCCGCGGCCAGGCGCGCTTCCGCCGCGGCAAGATCATCGGCGGTGGGGCCATCTTTGACGCGCTCATATTCGCGCCGCGTATCGGCCAACTGCGCTTCGAATACGGCGATATCAGCGGCAGTGGCGCCATCTTTGACGCGATTCCATTCACGCTGAGCGTCGGACAACTGAGCCAGAGCGGTGGCGAGATCGGCTTCGGCGACCGCCATTTCTATAGGGTCAGGGGGGGAGAGTAATACGTTATGGCGATCCCGAAGATTTAGCAGTCGCCCCTGCTGGCGAGCCAGTTCGGCGCTGGCATTGGCGTAGGCCTGTTTATAAGCAATCAGACTCTCATAGGGATTAAAAACAGTCCGTTGCAAGGTCTTTTCGAGATCGGTAACCTGATCTTCCAAATCTTTAATAATCTCTTGCGTGAGTAAAATATTATCGTAGACCTGTTGAATGCCACTGGCTGTGGGTGGCGTGGTGAGAATATCGTAACGGCGCTGGATGCTCTCCAAATTGCGTTCGGCGGTTACGACCGCGGTTTGTGCCTGTGCTTGCATCATTTCAGGGTGCAGCGCATTATCGAGGGTATCTTCAGATGCTTGCAATGTGGTGAGTGCCTGAGCTTGCTGGGTTTGTGAGTGAAGCAGGTCATCAAGGGCCTGCTGTGCTTCGATGAGATCGCCGCGGGCGAGGATCACTTGCTGGGGTAGTGATGTCTCCACCAGCGTGGCGAGAATATCACCAGCCTGAACGAGATCCCCAACCTGATAGGGTACCGCGGCAACTTCGCCCGAAATCGACCACGCCAACTCGGCGCTCTGTTCCGAGCGCACCACGCCGTCGGCGATAACAAAGGCCATTAATTCGCCGCGGCCGATTGGCTCCGTGATTAGATTATCCAGTAGCGCCGCTTGTTGGCCGAGTGAGACCTGGCGAGCCAGCATTAATCCTGCCGCAATCAACAAAACTACGATCAGAAGTATCCATCGTTGTTTACGGCCAAATCGTTTGGTTATGGTTTCCATGCAACCTCATGCAGTGTTTCTTCCATGGCGCCAATTGCCTGTTCGAAGAGCCGCAGAAAAACTTCCTGCTCGCTTTCGTCTAATTGTGCCAGGAATAAACGCATTACTTTTTGATGAAATTCATGCAAGTGACTCAATAAATTGTCACTCTTTGGGGTGAGATACAGTGGTTTTGCGCGTTTATCTTCGGGATCCTGACGGCGTTCCAGCCAGCCGTCGCGCACCAATCGGCGGACACCTACGCTCACGGTAGGGGGAGTCACCCTCAAGCCTTCGGCCAGATCGAGCACGCCACACCCTGGGGTGTGTGCTGCCCAATTCAGAATGGCTACCAACCCCGGGGGAAGCTCGCACTCCGGCGGCATGCGCATCAGCCGCAGTGAGCGCAATCGCTGTAATAGTGCGCCAAGTTTTAGTGCATGGGTTTCGGTCGAAGACATAACGAATTCCTCAGAATAGTTAGTTAATCTAACTAATAGCCCTGCGGATTATATACGGTTTCATTTTGCTGTCAAGTCGATTAGTAAAAATTTCGGGTAACTGCTCAGCCTCGAACCTGGAGGAGCCGAAAAAATGGGAGTGCGAAGGCGTCAGCCTGAGCAGTTACGAT
>CALCSH010000434.1 GCA_937893815.1 uncultured Anaerolineae bacterium
CCACCCCCATATATTCCGGCGGGAACACCTGCATGGTAGTTTTTTCAGTGGAGTCCGTATTAGAACCTAAAAACTTTTCTGAAACGCACATTTCGCAAGCCAGACCCCAGGGAATTTGCCCCGTTTGAGGCAAAAAAACACAACGCATTCCATTTTTTTGGCAGCGTTGAAAATCCCTGGGGTCTTTTCAGAAAAGTCTTTATCCCCCCTCATTTATGAAACGACTACGCTGGCAACTGCTGATTGTCTTTTTAGCCCTGATCGCCATTGGGGTATTGCTGATCGGCCAGCAACCGGTGACGGTACAGCCGCTGGCTCCGGAACCAGTCACCGGCGGCAGCTACACCGAAGGCCTGATCGGCCAATTCTCGCGACTCAACCCTGTTTTAGCCTACTATAACGCCGCCGACCGCGATATCAACCGCCTGATTTTCAACAGCCTGGTTTATTTTGACGACCGCGGCCTGCCACAGCCCGAATTGGCCGAGTCGTGGGGTATCTCGCTCGACGGCACGGTATACAACTTCTCGCTGCGCGTGGATGCGGTCTGGCACGATGGCGCCCCGGTTACCAGCGACGATGTGCTCTATACGCTTAGCCTATTCAAAGACCCGGCGTTGCCGATTCCGGAAGATTTGCGGCTATTTTGGAGTGAAATCGAAGCGATCGCGCTTGATGAACACACCATCCAGTTTCGCTTACCCGAACCCTTCGCACCCTTCCTGGATTATCTCACCTTTGGGATTCTCCCCGCTCACAAACTGTCGAATCAGACTCCCGCGGGGTTGATCGATGATCCCTTCAACATGACCCCAGTCGGCAGCGGGCCGTTCCGTTTCGAACAGTTGATCGTCGAAGATGGGCAAATCCAAGGGGTAGCGCTGGCCGCTTTTGATGATTATTTCAATGGACGCCCCTTTATTGACCAGATCATCTTCCGCTATTACCCCGATGCCACATCGGCGCTGGCCGCATACCAGGCAGGCGAAATCCGTGGTATTAGTCAGATCACCCCTGAAATTCTCAACGCGGCCCTTGCCGAGCCGAATCTCGATTTTTATACCGGTAGACTCCCGGAACTCTCGCTAATTTTGCTCAATCTCGACGATCAGGGCAGCCCTTTCTTCCAGAATGCCGACATCCGCAAGGCGTTGCTGATGGGCCTCAACCGTCAATGGATGGTGGATCGGGTGCTCAACAGTCAGGCCTCGATTGCCGATGGGCCGATCTTCCCCAATACCTGGGCGTATTATGATGGCATCGCTCGCATCGAATATAATCCCGACGAAGCGATCAAAACCATCAAGGCCGCCGGGTATACCATCCCGGCCTCGGGTGGCGCAGTACGCACCAATGAAGACGGGGAAGCCTTCTCGTTCACATTGCTCTACCCTGATGAAGAGCCATACGCATCCCTGGCTGCTCTGGTTCAGGAAAACTGGCGAGCGCTGAGCATTGGCGTAGAATTACGTGCAGTCCCGTATAATGAGTTGATTAGCAATTATCTAGACACGCGCAATTACGAAGCCGCTCTGGTTGATCTCAATCTTTTCCGCTCTCCCGACCCTGATCCCTATCCCTTCTGGCATCAAACTCAGGCAACTGGCGGGCAAAATTATTCTCGATGGGATGACCGTCAGGCTAGCGAATATTTGGAGCAAGCCCGGATTGTGGTTGACCCCGCCGAGCGCACACGCCTGTATCGCAACTTCCAGGTGCGTTTTGCCAATGAGTTGCCAGCGCTGCCGCTGTATTACCCCATGTACACCTACGCAGTTGATGCGCAGATTCAGGGCATCCGCATTGGCCCACTCTTCGATACGCCCGATCGTTTTGCATCGGTGAAAGATTGGTTCGTATATGCCGAACGCAACACAGGTAGCGATCTGGTTGATCAGCCGACACCCCCAGAACCGTAGTTCCGAAAAGAATTCCAACAAAAAACGGACGGCCATGGCCGTCCGTTTTTTTATTACCGCTCTCTCTTCGCTACGGCGTGCCGAATAGCGCGTTTTCTAACTCGAGCAATGAATTCGAAAGCACATCCAGATCGGATTGAGCCGCGTAGGGATCATCTGCAATTTCCGACATAATTAGCTCCAGGCGCTGCGCCATGCCTGCAACCATGCCACTTTGCGTTGCAGGTAGCATTTCTTTCATAGCGGTCAGTTTATCACCCGTACGGTCGAGTATCACTTGTGCTCGGGCAGTATCGTTCTCCGCCAGGGCCAGCAGCGCACCAGTCACATCCAGGCGGGAATCAAGGGTCAAAATATGCAATTCATATTCCGCCTGACTTGCTAGCAGGGTATTATTTTCCGTCGCCAGCGGATTCAATCCGCTAACCTGAGCTTCGAGATCAGCGATCTCTCCCTTAGCCGTGTCCAATTGGGTCTGTAGCTCGGCTTGCTGAGCCTGTGAAGCGATTTGTTGTGCTTCCAATCCAGCTTTTTCGGGGTTGTAGAGCAAAAAGATCGCTGCAATGAAGCCAGCGCCAAATACAATCAGCACTCCCAACGTCCAGCGCAGTAAGGTGCGGAAAAAGCGGCGAACTTTGCTCTCGGGTTTCGGGGTGATCTCGGCTTCCGCTGCAGGCAGCGCTTCATCCGCTACGGTTGCCTCAAGCTTCTCCAAATTGGGCAATTCAGCACCCTTTTCGGGTTCAGCTTTGCTTTCGGGGACGGGGAACGCATTTCCCAGATCAGTCATAGTTAAGTCTCCAAATAAAATCGAGTAATTCGTAAAACTGCGCTATTGTACAGCAATTGCGCTTTTCGTGGAAAAAATCAGGGTGCGTCGGCCCCAAACAAGGTATTCATTAAATCACGCAACCCTTCGAAAAAGTTCTGGAATTGCGCCGTATCCGCCTGCAAGGCTTCTACATCGCCGCTCAAGATTTCGGTTTGGTCGCGCACCACGGCCACATCCTCGCTCAATTGAGCAACTTGCTGACCGATATCTTCCAGATTATTGATCCGCGCGCGCAGGCCATCCATATCTTGGGTCATAATATCCAATTGAGCCTGCATCCCATCAACCTGACGCTCGATCTGTGCCAGTTCAGTTGGGCTTACAAAGCGCAAACCGCCATTAAGACCCACCAGTACGCCAAGCATCAACGCTACAGCCAAAATAAAAGCCACGAAACTACTGATCAACGAGATCATCAGCGTTTGCCCGCGAGTAACACCGGGTTTGATTTTTCCAACCGGAGCCGGTGGAATGGGGGCAGCTTCTTCGGATGCAAAACCATCCAGCGGGATTTCAGGCTCATCTTCGAGCGAGTCCGTTTGTGTGGGGGCAGCGGGAAGCTCCTCGAGGGTGGTTGGTGCTTCTTCAAGGGAATCTGCCTCCGGGGCGCTGACATCCCCACCCACATCCACCAACGAAGTCAGCCGCGCAAACAACGCGGCACCAATACCTTCAATGGCTTGCAGTTCAGATGTATCGGTAAAGGGGCGCGCGGCGACGATGCGCTCGGCGATAGCCGGGCCAACTCCTGGCAATGTTGTGAGTTCAGCGGAATTTGCAGTATTTAGGTTGAGTAATTCGGTCATAGGATCTCCTTTCGCGACAGTATCTCAAGTATAGCCGAATTTGCGCGAAAAAGGCCAGACGCTTAGGCCTGGCCTTTTCGGAAAAGATATGCCGCGATCGACGCGACAACTATTTGGTATTGACTTTGATGGTCTTCGGGCGCTGCTCTTCCACTTTGGGGATGCGCAGGGTAAGAATACCATCTTTGAGCGCGGCTTCGGCTTTCTCAGCTACCAGATTGGAAGCAAAACGCAAACGACGGTGAAAGTGTCCGACGGGGCGCTCGCGGCGTAGATAGGTTTCGTCTTCTTCGGCGGTTTTGAACTCGCCGTGAATATCGAGCGTATTTTCAATAATTTCGATACTCAGATCGTCGGCTATCAAGCCAGGCAGTGTGGCGATTACCACAAAGGCATCTTGCTCGTCACGCACATCCACGGGGACATGAACATCGCTGTTGAAGGCGACATTGCGGGCAATGCGGTCACCCTGTGAAAGTTGGTGGCGCATGTGGGCACGGTGTTGGGGGGTCATATAAAGGGTCATCATGGTATCACTCCTGTATGAGTTGGGTTGGTAATTTATTCTACGCATACCATCATACCGGGAGAGTATAAGAGTCGTGCAAGTGGAATATTAGAAGCGTGCAAATAACCCGTTAGCGTTTTATATACAGGTTGTTTTTCACAAATTGGGGCGCTAGAGGTGCGAGATTGCTGAACCCAATCTTGCTATTCTTTTGTGTGTGCGACAAGAATCAGGTCGGTCGACTCATCGGGGTCAAATGGCCTTGATTTATAATCGCCATAGCTGGCCGCAATAAACAGGCCGGATTTTTTGAAAGCAGCGTATATTTGATCGATTTCCTGGTGCAGATGATACGCGGTGAGGCTCTGGCGCTCGGTGCGGCCATCGGGGAAAATTTGATCATAGTGCCACTGAAATTCGACACCATTTTCACGACGCTGCCACTCGCTAACCACCTGAACCGTGTTCCCGCTAAGGGGGTGGGGAAAGGTAATTTCGACTTCGGGCTCACCGATCGGGGGGAGTTCTTCCAATAAGTATGGATTGGGCATACTGACCACGAAATACGCTCCAGGTTGAGCATGCAAGCGCACACGGTTGAGTGCAATCTGGCGATCGGCGATCGGGAGCGTGCTGAAGGTATTGCAGGGCAGCAAGATCAGTGCAAAGCGGCTGGTCAGACAAAAGTGACGAAAATCGCCGCGGATGAGATTGATCTGCGCGGTTCGGGCTGCGGGTATATTTGCACGCAAATAGGCCAGCATGGCGGCATCCTTATCCACCCCAACGATGCGCGCACCAGTTTCCGCCAGTGGTAATAATACGCGCCCGGTACCGCAGCCCAGCTCCAGGATCGGGCCGGGGAACTGTCTGCTCTGCGCCAGCCAAAAGGGGATATCCTCAGCTTCGAGGCTATGGTGTGTGTGATAGAGTAACGGAAGATCGGTCAGGGTCACTGACATAAAAACTCCTTGACGAGAGCCGGTTCCAGGAAGTATACTCGCACTGCTCGGGGTGTAGCGCAGTTGGCAGCGCGCTGCGTTTGGGACGCAGAGGTCCGGGGTTCGAGTCCCCGCACCCCGACACAATTTCTAAAATTGGGGGAAAGTGAAGTGAGCACGCCTTTTAATAAAAAGAATGGGATTCTACCAAGCCCTTGACATGGTCGCAGGGCGATTCAACCGCGTCAGCGCTTCAATGATTTTCGCTTGACGAATTTTCCCTGTCCGGGGGCTCCCATAAATTTCCCATTTTCAACGATGACTTTCCCGCGGCTGATGGTGGTCTGAGGCCAGCCATGAATTTCGATATCCTGATAGGGCGTCCATTCAACATTTTCGTGCAAGAATTCTGCGGATAAAGTGACTTTCGAATTCGGGTCGAAGATCACCAGATCGGCATCATAGCCAATCGCGATATCCCCTTTATGCTCGAAGCCAGCCATGCGAGCGGGTGTTGCACAGCATAGATCCACCCACCGATTGAGCGAAAGCTTGCCCTCCCGCACACCGCGGGAATATACAGCCGCCAGCCGCATCTCAATTGATGGCACACCGCCAGGTATCTGGCTGAAATCTTTCCCCCAGCCATGCTCCTTTTGAGCTAACGTGAACGGGCAATGATCGGTGGTAACAATCTGCAAATCGTCATCCGCCAGGGCTTGCCAGAGCGCAGCCTGATCGGTTTGAGTGCGCAGGGGGGGGGAACAGACGGGCAATGCCCCTTGCACACCCGGCGCATCGAAAGCATCCGTATCCAGGAACAGATATTGAGGGCAGGTTTCTCCGCTAACTGGCAAACCTTTGTAGCGCGCGGCCTTGATTCGCGCGACGACTTCTTCGCAGGAAACGTGAAAAATATGAATGGGGACACCAAGATACGTCGCCAGATCAATCACTCGCCCAGCGGCTTCTCCTTCCAAGATCGCGGGGCGACTTCTGGGATGCCACTGAGGAGAAGTGTTGCCATTTTGTATATTTTTCTTGACCAGTGTAGTAATCGCATCCCAATTTTCGGCATGAATCACGGGCAGGCCACTGGTATCACGGATCGCTTCCAATGCCTGAAGCAACTGTCCGTCGTCCAGGCGCAAGCCATAGGCCATATACAGCTTAAAAGTGGAACAGCCAGCCTGATAGGCTGCTGCAACCTGATCTAGTTTGGCGATCTCATTGGGACCAATGGTCATATGCAGACCGAAATCAATCACAACCTGTGGGTCGGCAAGTTTCCGCCGTGCGGCCAGCGCATTGATCAGCGATTCATTCGGTTTCGGATCCACAAAATCGACGATGGCGGTGGTACCGCCAAAAGCCGCGGCGCGTGTGCCCGTAAAAAAGGTATCACTGGATACCAGGTCACCCGGAAGTTCGAGTTGCATATGAACATGAATATCCACCGCCCCTGGAATCACATAGTTGCCAGCCGCATCCATTTCTGTATCGCCAGTCAATTGTTTCCCAATCGCTGCGATCTTCCCATCATGGATAGCCAAATCGGCTTCGTAGGTTGATGATGCCGTAACAATGACTCCATTTTTGATGACCATCTCGTACTTCATTATGACTCACTCCAGTTCAACGATCTACGGAACTTCCTTTCGAAAAGGAAGTTATGGATCTCTGGAAATCCCCGTGGTAGATTGTCCACATAGGGGTAATGGGCGTGTAGAGCACGTCCATTACCCCTATGTGTGGAATTTCTCGCGGCAGTTCCCAAAGAGCCGAAGCTATCCTAGCATATCAGACCCTTTTAAAGTTTACTCCTATTTGATACGATCAACAATACGCTGGGACTGTGCTCAGTGGGGTTTGCCAGTTGTATCCGGGCAAAGGGTTGTGTACAATGAGAGAGATAAGCAATATACAACGCTACTGTAGATACATATCGCGTACTTGCGTAGCATCCGTTTAGTCAAAACTGCCTGGAACCGCTAGGCAATTTTTTAGGAGTCACCATGCATTACCGGCGATTGGGACGTTCAGGTTTAAAGGTAAGTGAAATTTCATTAGGCGCCTGGGTCACTTTTGGCAGTCAAATTGACGAAAGTACCGCCAGCGATTTAATCCATGCAGCGTATGAAAAAGGCGTCAATTTCTTTGATAATGCCGATGCCTATGCCGATGGGCAAGCCGAATTGATTGCCGGACAGGCGATTAAAGATCTTCCGCGAGAGGCACTGGTGCTTTCGAGTAAAGTTTTCTGGCCAACCATGCCAGGGCCAAATGGGCGCGGACTGTCGCGCAAACACATCGTGGAATCGATACACGCTTCACTACGCCGCCTGGAAACAGATTATGTGGATATTTACTATTGCCACCGCTACGATCCCGACACCCCCATCGAAGAAGTCGTCTTCACAATGAACACCCTCATCCAGCAAGGAAAAATTCTCTACTGGGGCACATCTGAGTGGAGCGCGGCGCAAATTTCGCAAGCCTTCGGCGCGGCGCGGCAATATAACCTCATTCCTCCCACCGTTGAACAGCCACAATACAGCATGTTCCACCGCGAAAAAGTTGAGTCCGAAATCAGTACCCTGGCGAAAGAACTCGGATTGGGACTCACCACCTTCAGCCCACTTTATTTTGGAATTTTGACCGGAAAATATAATGACGGTATTCCAAGTGGAAGCCGCGCCTCAATGGATAGCATGGCCTGGGTGCAAAATTACCTCACCCCGGAGCGGTTGGACATTGTACAAGATTTGGCGTTGGTCGCTGCTGACCTGGGGATTTCTCAAGCCCAATTGGCGCTGGCGTGGCTGCTACGCCGTAAAGAAATCAGCAGTGTAATCACTGGCGCTACGAAATTAGATCAGTTGCTCGATAACCTGGGCGCAGCCGATGCCATTGAACTGCTCACCGATGATGTGTTAGATGAAATTGAAGCTGTACTGGAAAATGAGCCAGAGCGATGATAAAAAAGAGAGCTACGACCGCAAAACACAGCCGCAGCTCTCTTTTTTATCATTTTGCCCATCAGGGAAGAAAATAAGAATTACAAATCGTCACCTGGGATGTCAATGGCGGCGCCTTCAATAATGGCACCATCCGATTTTTTGCGCAGGGTGAAGAAACCTACTGCAACGGGAATCACTACGAAGATCAGACCAACACATAGCAACGCAATGCCTGCACCGGGGGGAATCTCACTCGTATTGGTGCCGAGATCAAATGTTCCGCCACCAGCTGCGGAAATTGCACCGAATACACATAAAAACAATCCGGGGCAACCGCATAAAAATACTGTTGCCACAGTAGCAATCATTCCAACCGTTTTTTTATCCATGATGCAAACTCCTCAAGTATTCAATCGATTAATGATGATCATTTTTGATAGAAGGTCCTGCTATGGAAAATTGTAGCAGGTTTTCAATATCCGCGTGAAAAACGGGACTTATTTCCTAATTCAAAGGATATTTGTTTGGCTCTTTGATATTTCGTGGGAGGAATTATCCATAAATCGTGAAGGAAACATTAATCCCGCGCGTGGGTTTGTCTTGGCTGCCACCGGTGATTTCGGTAATCTGCGCCTCGATGGGCACCCCTTCATCGAGCAGCGGGGCTAACTCATCGGCCAGCTCGGGGTTGACATAACCAATCTGAAAAGCGACATAAACGCCGATATTATTATGACTGTACTGATTTGGCTCGCGCAGCAAAAACAGCGGCTGCCCGCTATAGGTCAGTGCATCGATAATTTCCTGCCGGTCTGAGCCATCGGGGTTGGTGCGGGTCACGCCGGAGATTTTCGAATAGAGTGTTTGCATAAGAATTGCCAGTTTAAGGTGGGTAGTTTGTGGTGTCCTTATTCGGGAAGATGAAGTTCAAGATATTTTTCAATCGCCGCTCGGGTGTAGGGATCAATGGGGAGTTGTAAAGCTTCGGCCACGGTTGCCCAAAGATATTCTTGTGCTTCTTCGTTGAGCGTGACTTCGTCCGAGTTCGTTTTGCAGCAATAGTCAAAAAAGATAAAGTGACCCCGCCGCCAAAAATGATCATCATAGATAAATTCCTGATACAGGAGATATTCTATATCGTAAATCTCCAGCCCGGTTTCTTCGCGAATTTCTCGGTGCAGCGCGTCTTCCATGCGCTCGCCAAGCTCGATATGTCCGCCGGGAACGACATAGCGGCCTCTCCATTTGTGAGATTTCATCAAAAAGAGTCGTCCCTGCGGGTTGAAAATCAGCGCGCCGACGGCGGGTTCAGGGTATTGTTGAGGGTCCATGGGGCAAAAAAAGTCCTGGTTGACAGTGGCCTGTGCTTATGTAATAATTAGAACATAAAATCTGATTATTGAGAAGGGAAACGGCTATGAATGTCGCTCTTGTATTTGCTGGAATTTCGTTAGTGATTGGTTTATTAAATTTAGTATTACTTTCGCTGTTATTGTATCGCTGGGAAAAACATACCACGCCACAAACACAGGCACACCCGAAACCTGCAACGCGAGAAATAACCCTGAATCCAGGTATTACTGAATTAACAACTACGTTGTGGATGCTGGAATAAAATAGAAGTTTATGCCGGTCCCCAGGCAATAATTTGATCCGCATCAATATTAGCAAAGGGTGCTTGAAGTTCAAGCTCATTGACCAATACCTTCGCATCTATTAACGTAATGACAGTTTCATTTTCTGCGCCAGGATATTGCTCTGTCATTTCTTTATAGGTAAATTGATACGATACTGATTTTACGGCATGTTCTACCGGATTCTCTTTTTCTTGTACCTTTATATTCTCTCGAATATCTTTTGTCATTTCATCGTGAGAGGTTAGTTTACCCATGATAATCCCTGTAGGCAACATTACCCAAATATTCATGGGGGGTAATGTATTATGATAGATTGCGTTGGCGATGTGGAATAGCTTTTCTGACATATCTTCATCTCCTCACCGGTACTTTAGTACGCTCGAATGTTGAGAGTATAGAGAATTCGTTACAGAATGTCAAGCTGCGAAACGCATTAGTTGGATAAGTAGGTGCGTCACACTTCCGCAGAATAGAAGCTTAATCGCCGCTTCTAAGGAAGCAAACGGTATATCGACCACAACTGCCCTATTAAGTGCGTTGCACTTGGCCGAAAGTGATTACCCTACTATGTCACAAAAAAAGGCGTAAGAAGCATACCTTACGCCTTTTTGAACTCGGACCTTATTTTTGTTATTCGCTTTCCGGAAGTACCAATTCGCCTTCGACGGCTATTTCAGAATCACCATTCCCTGTTTCTTCGTAGATAAAATATTTCAGCGCAATCGACATCACCCTGGCTAACATGCCCTGCGCCGGACAATAACGCACCGCAGAGAGTTCCATCGCACGCACCACAGAATTTTCATCGATGTTATGACCGGTTACGTGGTATTCGATCACGGCTGCGGTGAACACTTTGGGATGCTGATCAGCGCGTTCGGTGTGCACACGCACATCATAGCCGGTGACATCCTGGCGTTTTTTCGTCAGAATCGAAATTACGTCCATCGCCGTGCATCCCGCCAGACTGACGGCCATCAACTCCATTGGGCGAAAACCATCGTTATCGCCACCCACACCGGGATCTGTCCCCAGGGGAACTTCAAAGCCGGAATCGGATGTTCCGGTGAAGGTCATACGTCCTTGCCAGGTTACTTTTGCATCCATATTTTTATCTCCAAAAATTGTTTTCAGCCTTTGTCGTTCTTATTTTTATTCACCCAATAATGGTGCAACATGCTTTTCAAGCATCTCCAGGCTGATCGCTCCGGTCCATGCCAGGCGCACCGTGCCGGTTTCATCAATCACATACGAACTGGGCAGGCTGTCATTTCGAAAGGCTCGCAAAGCCGCTCCTTTGGCATCCAACCACATGGGGAAGGTTATGTCGTTTTGGGCAATAAAAGTATCAACCTGACTGGCCGTATCACCCGCGCTGATCCCAATCAATGTGAAATTTTCATCTTTATGCGCCTCGTAGAAGGCTTCCAACTCCGGCATCTCAGCGCGGCAAGGCGGGCACCAGGTAGCCCAGTTATTGACCAACACAACGCCGCCGCGGTAATCAACCAAGGAAACAGGCTTTCCGTTGACGTCTTCCAGAGTCAACTCTGGA
>CALCSH010000435.1 GCA_937893815.1 uncultured Anaerolineae bacterium
GTGCTGATGCCGGATAGTGCGCCGGATTTCATCACGTTTCTGGCGATATTCGCCATGGCGATGCGCATCTCGGTTGATAGCGATACCTGGTGGCATTTGCGCGCCGGGCAGTGGGTAGTAGAAAACCACGCCGCGCCGCAGCAGGATTACTTTTCCTATACTCGCCTGGGTGAAAGTTGGCAGTACCCGGGCTGGTTGTCGCAAGCGCCGATGTACTGGATTTTTAGTCACTTTGGGCCAGGGGGTTTGAATTTGTGGACAGCGCTGCTGGTCACGTTGGCGTTTGCGTTCATCTGGCCGACGCTTGAAGGCGGGGTCTTTTTACGGGCTTTTGTGCTGATTCTGGCAGCCGCGGTATCAGGCGTCTATTGGGCGGCGCGCCCGTATCTAATGACATTTGTCTACGCGGCGCTGTTTTTATGGATTTTGGAAAGCGGACGGGAGACAGGTTCGCGTCGAATCTGGTGGCTGCCCGTCATCATGCTGCTGTGGGTCAACAGTCATGGCGGTTTTGCGGTTGGCCTCATCATTTGGGGGGTGTACGCAGTTGGAAGGTCAAAGGTTGAAGGTTTAAGGTTTCTTGAGAATAAACGTGAATCTTCAACCTTCAACCTTCAACCTTCAACATGGCAGATGCTCGTGGTTGGGCTTGCGATGCTCGTGGCTGTCTGCCTCAACCCCTCCGGGCCGGTGATGCTGCTGTATCCCATCAAGACAGTCAGTATTGGCGTGCTGCAAGATTTTATTCAGGAATGGCAGTCGCCCAATTTCCACGAGTTGCGCGTCCAGCCTTTTTTGTGGATGGTGCTGATTTTGCTGGGCGTGCTGGGAGCTTCCAAACGCCGCATGACGCTGGAAAGTTTTTTGTTGCTGGCCGGCTTTGGCTATCTCAGCTTCATGGCTGGACGCAACATTGCCTTGTTTGCACTGGTTGCGCCGATGGTGCTCACGCGCCACGCTGCTCCGCTGCTCGAAGAGTTGAGTCAACGTTGGGGGTTCCGGCTGCCCGCCTCCAGCCCGGTGCGGGTCTCACGGGGGCAATCCATTTTGAATTGGATTCTGCTGGGGGTATTGCTTCTAGCCGTGGGTGTCAAATCCAGCCTGGTAATTCCCCGCTCCGAAAACGACAAACTATTTCACGAAACCTTGCCGGTCGCCGCGGTGGAATTTATTCAAAGCCAGCAGCCGCCGGGGCGTTTGTTCAATTCGTATAACTGGGGCGGCTACCTGCTGTGGGCGCTGCCTGAGTATCCCGTTTTTGTGGATGGGCGTACTGATTTATATGGCGATGAAATTATCGAGCAGTGGATTCAGGTCGTGCAGGCCGATGATGGCTGGCAGGCGGAACTCAATAAATGGGGCGTGAACCTGATTTTGTTAGAGCCTTCTCGCCCGGTGGTGAGGCAATTGGCGAGTGATGGCTGGCAACTGTTGTATGAGGATGATTTGGCGGTGGTGTATGGACGGTAATGTAGACTATTACTCGCCCTCATAATGTTGTTTGTGTCCGAAAGCAATAAACCTTTTTTCGAATGCAAAATAGGTGCCTGATGCAAAAATGTAGGTCAACGCAAACGCAAGCAGCGTAATGAGAAACGTAGGAAAATCGTGGAAAATCGGCGGTTGTTTGAAGACCAGATCGTGCAAAATTCCGTTGATCAATTGATGGAACATATACATACCATACGATATAAGACTGATTTTTTTTAATGCTGGGTGCCGAAAAAATTGAGCGAGAAAATGTGTGTTATCAGCAAGTGGTACGAAAACGAGAATGGTATAAAACACACCAAAAGTGAATAAATGGTCGAGTGAACCCAATTCCTCTGTCAAGGAACTGTAGAGAATTAACAATAGTAAGAGATAAAAAACTGATTTTATCCATATTTGGTGTGTTTTGAGAAAATCGAAGGCCTTGGGTGTGCGGACAATCACAGCTAATAGTGAGCCTAAAAAAAGTGGATCAAGCCGCCACGGGGTGAGTACAAATACATGAAAATGACCATCTCCTCCAAGGGTCAGGCGTAAAATTAACGGAAGGCTGATTAAAAACAAAATATTGAGGGGTAATCTTTGATGGCGACTTCGGCGCACCAGCCACGGAAGAAATAAATAGAATTGTTCTTCGATCGACAACGACCAGGTCATGGCGAGAAATTCATTTCCAAAACCACCATTTGCTGCCATCGTAAAATTCTGTAGATACATGAAATATGGAAATATTGGGAATACATTGGTAAATAGATCTGAGCTAAAAATGCCCCATTGATGTGCATACCGTTGCAGGAAAAGGAACAAGAAGAGAAAAAAATAGTAAAGTGGAAAAATTCGATTAATGCGGCGAAGATAAAAGACTTTGAAATAATTCTTTGCGTCCCGATTATCCAATAATATCCCGGTGATTAAGAAGCCCGATAACACAAAAAATAAATCGACACCACTCCAGCCATTACTTAAAATTTTCTGAAGAAAAAGTAAGTATTTGTTGGCATTACCAGGAATAGGAACAGCAATATAATGGTAAAAAATCACCAAAAGGATCGCCAGACCGCGAATGCCATCGAGTTCAGGAATGTGTTTTGGAATGATTGTGTGGGCCGACTGTGATTCGCTCAAAAAACGCCTCCGTGCAGTTTGATGACCGCGTTCCTGTGTTGTGGAATACCCATTTTATCGAGTGTGTAGCATTATAGTGCAATGATGATATTTCCGACCACCTATTGAAACTACAATGTTCTGGTTATCGGTGGAAATTTCAGTGCTGTTGAATAGTGTAAAATACGCATGAACTGGGAGCTGTTTTTTGCGTTTGGTTGACGATTACACTTTTTTGAAACTGCCTTTCAGTCCCATGTACCTATGAACGATTCAAAACGTCTCCCCCTACTTTTCATCGCTGCCCGGCTGATGCTATTTGTCGCCTTACCGTTGGAAGGTTTGCGCAGTTTTGGCGATTACTGGCTTTACTACCCGGCGGCACAGTTGGGGCGACCTTTTGTGGATTTGTGGTACGAGTACCCACCGCTGCTGCCCTTTTTCGCTCGCGGGCTGTATCTGTTGGCCGGGGGACGCCAGCACGCCTTTGAATATCTTTTCGCCATTTCGATGACCCTTTTCCAGGCCGGGAGCATTGGCTTGTTTTTGCGTCTGGCCGGACGCATGCATGATGACGAATCCAGCCAGCGCCGTGGCTGGCTATATTTTGCCCTGCTGGTGGGCCTGTATTACGGTTGGGGGCATTTTGATGCCATGGTCGTCTTCGCTCTGCTCCTGGGTCTGGATTTGCTCTTTGACGGGTGCGATCTCTCCGCGGGATTGGCGCTGGCGGCGGGCGTGTTGCTGAAGTGGTTCCCCGCCCTGGGGCTGGTCATCGCCTGGAAACTGCGGCCACCCAAAAGGGCGGCCCTGATCAGCTTGCTCACCATCGGGATCACCCTCGGGGTGTATCTTGTTCTGTATATGCGTTCCCCGGAGATGATGTCTGCTTCGCTGCGCGCTCAATTCCAGCGTGATTCCTGGCAAACGGTCTGGGCGCTCATCGATGGCAATCTCAACACTGGCAATCTGGGAGCGGGCATTGATCACACCGACCCGGCGACAGTTGCCCTGGCAGTTGAGCACCCACCGCGCGTTTCTTCGTGGATCACCTTGATTCCCTTTGCTGCCCTGGGCGGTTGGCTGTTCTTGCGCCAACGCGCTGTAGATGCGCGCTCGTTACTGGCATTTTTCGGCGTCGGGCTGAGCATTTTTTTCCTATGGTCGCCGGGGTGGAGTCCGCAGTGGGTGTTATACTTGGTGCCGTTGATTTTGCTGCTTTTGCCAGAGCGAAAAGCGCTGCTGATGGCGCTGGTTTGGATCTTCGTCAACCTGTTGGAGTGGCCTGTACTCCTCTCTCGCGGCTATTTCGATGCCATTTGGCTGCTGGCCCCTGTGCGCTTCTTGCTGCTGATTTTGCTAACAGTTGAGTTTTGGCGAATCGCCCAATCCAGAGGTTCAGGTCAGCCGTTGCTGAAATAGAACACGGATTGCTCGAATCATGCGAATTTTCGCAGACCATAATCAAAGACCAATAAAAGTCAAATGTAGATGGATGACCGCAGAGTATGCAGAGATCGCTGAGTTATAAATATTTTTCTCTGCGCTCTCTACGCTCTCTGCGGTGCAAGTTTACATGAGTTTTGTTCAAGCTTTTATTGACCACAACAAAATATTAGAAAATCTGTGTTTATCCGCAAAGCCAGCGCTCTATATAATGCCCTTCTTATTCTGGAGTTTTTGTGATTCGTAATCATCCCACCATTGCGCTCATCTTTTTGATTTTATTGATCCTGGCGGGTCTATTTGGACTAACCTGGGCGAATTATCGTTTTGCCGAGCAAAATCCGGGTGGAAATGATTTCCTCGTGCGCTGGATCGGGGCGCACGAGTGGCTTTTCGCGGGCACCAGCCCCTATGATGCAAGCATTAGCCTGACCGCCCAAGAAACAGTTTACGGGCATCCTGCCAACCCGGACAAAGGTGAAGACCTCAACCATTTTGCCTACCCCTTTACCTCGATGATATTCTTCGGCCCCTTTGGATTGTTCGATTACATTCTGGCGCGCGCACTTTGGACGACGACCATTGAACTCAGTCTTGCCGCTTTGGTTGTGGTGAGTATGCGCCTGGTCAATTGGCGGCTTCCAGCGTGGCGCACGGCACTATTGATTTTGTTTGCGCTGATCTGGTATCACGGTGCTCGCACCATCATTCTGGGGCAGATTGCCGCTATCGAGGCCCTGCTGATCGCCGCCGCTCTGCTGCTGATTGTCAAAGAACAAGATACTCTTGCCGGGCTAATGCTGGCGCTGGCGACTGCCAAACCTCAAATGCTGGTGCTGATTTTGCCATTTATCATCATTTGGGCATACTCCCGGCGACGCTTTCGTGTCATCTGGGGATTTCTGGGCAGTTTTGCGATCCTGTTTATTATTTCGCTGTTATTCATTCCAAATTGGCCGTCGCAAATGGTGCGTCAAATCATCGAATATCCCAGCTATACACACGATATCGATTCAGTGGTCAGCATTGTTGCCAATACCTTGCCGGGTATTTCGGGTCAACTTAACGCTGGTCTGTCGGTATTCTTCTGGGGCTATCTGATTGTGGAATGGGTACTGGCGTATCGCAAGGATGAACGCTGGTTTTTGTGGACAGCCTTACTGACCCTGGTTTTAACGCATTTTATGAGTGTGCGCACCGCGACTACCAATTATGTGATGATGTTTCCGGCATTCATCTTGATTCTTAAAATCTGGGAAGATCGCTGGGGGAAAGTTGGCAAGGGGTTGGTTGCATTTACACTTCTGGCGGCGCTGATTGGTTTGTGGGCACTGTTTTTCAGCACAGTAGATGGCATCTATGAGCAACCGGTTATGTACTTGCCGCTGCCCATATTCTCGTTGCTGGGCCTGTGGTGGGTGCGTTGGTGGGCCATCAAACCTCCGTTTCCGGCGATTGAAGAATGAAGATTGAACCATCAAAAACAGCCCCAAATCATGTGACCATCTTGAGTGCTTTGCTGGCATTACTCTGGCTGGCAGGAGTTATAAGTTTTTATTTCGTCAATCACAAACCCTTTTCGCCTGCTTTGGCGCTCAATCTGACAGTTGCGCTATGGCAGCTTCTAACGGCGGGGTTGATTGTGGTGCTTGGCGGGGGTATTGGCAAACGTGTTTTTTCGGGTGATGATTTGGATGCGCTGCCGCGCGCGGCTGTGCAGGCAGCTCTGGGTTTGGGGATTCTCAGCCTTCTCATATTGCTGACCGGTTTATCTGTGGGGGCGAATCTGATTGTGATGGCGAGCATCGTCATTATGGGGATACTGTTTTTCGGGCATTCCTCCCTGGACTGGCTGCGATCCTTGGGCGAATTCGCCCACCTGTGGCGTGTAAGCGGGCGTTTGGGCCGCATGATTGCCTTCGCATTGGCTGTTCTCTTTTTGCTCACCCTGACCACCGCCCTCGCCCCACCGTTGAAATTCGATACCCTGGTTTACCATATCGCTTTGCCGCGTGCTTACCTTGAAGCGGGAAAAATCAGTTATATGCCAGAGAATATGTTCTCCGGCATGCCGCAGATTGTCCACATGCTATATCTGTTGGCCTACACCTTGGGCGGCGCTCCTGCCGCTGCCCTGGTGATCTGGTGGCTGGGCGTGCTGACTCTGTTGGGTTTATTGGGTGTGATTTCGCAACATTTCAATCCCCGCTCCGCCTGGATAGGTGTCGCCAGCCTGATGGCAGGGTATTCACTGGCCTCCTCTCTGGCCTGGATTTATGTCGATTGGGCAACCATGCTATGGGGTCTGGCCGTCTTGATCTGCTTGGGCCGGTGGAAGCCGGAAAAGGAATCCCAATCCATCTTGGTGGCTGGATTATTGCTCGGTATGTTGATTGGCATCAAATATACAGCTGGTGTGGTATTAGTTGCTGCCATTCCGTTTGTTATCCGCAAAGCGCGCCGGGCGCGGGTGAATGTGTGGCGCCCAGTAGTGTTGCTTGGGATCATGGCTGTTCTACTGACCGCTCCCTGGTTGATCAAAAATGGACTCACCACGGGGAACCCGCTCTATCCCTTTGGATTTCCATCGGGATCAATGAGCGAGGTGCGCTTGGCGCTATACCAGGGGCAGCCCGTCGAAGGCGACTGGCGCGATCTTGTCTTTTTGCCCTTCACGGCGACATTCTGGGGTCGCGAAAATGCCCAGATCATCGGCAGCCCCGGATATATTTCTTCATTGGGACCGTTGCTCCTCAGTTTTGGAGTATTGGCCGCTCTCGGTTGGCGGCGCTTTTCGATTGACGAGCGCCGTTTTGTTGCAGATGTAGGGATATTCGCGCTTACCGGATTGCTGGTTTGGGGAATCGCCGGACGAATTTCTGGACATTTAATCCGCACCCATCTCTATTTTGCATTATTTCCGGCATTCACAGTTTTGGCGGCTGCGGGTTTCGAGAATCTGGCGCGTCTCAAAATTCCCGACCTTCGTGTGGGCCGTATTGCCGCGATTCTGGTAATGCTGGTTTTGACGTTCAACGCAATTCAAGTTGCAGCGGATACCTTTGAAAATGGAGCTATAACGCGTTTGTTGGGTTTACATAGCAATGGTGACTATCTGGCGCAGAATTTGGGTTGGTATGCCCCTGCTATGCAGGCTATCAACGAACTGCCCGAAGATGCGCGTGTGTTAATGCTCTGGGAAGCGCGCAGTTTTAATTGTCTGCCGCGCTGCGAACCCGACGAAACTATCGACCGCTGGCTGGATGATCAGGATCAGTTCGGCTTACCAGCAGCGATATTGCAGCAATGGCGCTCCGCAAGATATTCCCACCTTTTGTATTATCAAACCGGCGCTAATTTCACCCGCCAAACCGAGCCCCGTTATCAGCCAACAGATTGGGCCGCTCTGGATACGTTGCTTGACTCTCTACCCGCAGGCCAAGATTTCGGTGGGGCGTATGTTCTGTATTCATTGGAGAAGCCATGAGGCCGCGCGAGTATGGGCTGCTCTTCGCTGCTGGATTGCTGGTTGTCGGCCTGGTGGCTGCGTTCCTGCCCGTGCCTGGCTATATGGATGCCGAATACTATTTCGCCACGGGGCAACGACTGGCTGCTGGGCAGGGATTTAGCGAACCTTTTTTGTGGAACTACCTCGATAACCCGCAAGGATTGCCGCATCCCTCGCACGCCTACTGGCTGCCTCTGACATCGCTTTTCGCCGCGGCGGGAATGAAACTTGGCGGGTCGTTGACGTTCCATGCCGCTCAGATCGGCTTTGTGCTGGTTGCTGCGCTGCTGCCTCCGCTGACGGCTGCTCTGGCCAATGCTCTGACGCGAAGCGTTTCAAGCGCTCGTCTGGCCGGTATCCTTTCCATTTTCTCCTTTTTTTATCTGCCCTTTTTGCCAACCACGGATACCTTTGCGCTGTATATGTTCTTGGGTGGAGGCTTGTTGCTGCTGCTGACAGTTAATCGCCTAAAAAAAACAGGCAGCTCGCCGAATAAGAATTTCGTGGAACCATCGATTGCTGCGCCTGAAAATCAACCACGAAGACACAAACACATTAAAAATGATTTCACTCCTTTGGTGTCTTGGTGTCTTCGTGGCGAAAAATACATTTGGATTCGCTCAGTAACCTTCGGCCTGATCTCCGCATTGATGTACCTCAGCCGCGCCGATGGCCTGCTCTGGCTGTTGATCGCGTTGCTGGCGCTCAACCTGACCTTGAAAGTCAGGCGTGTTCGTTACTCCTTGGCGTTGTTGGCGGGATTTTCTCTATTGGCATTGCCGTGGATGCTGCGCAATTATTCCATTTGGGGGACACCCTTCTCGCCGGGGGGGAGTGCGGCTTTGTGGTTTACAAATTATGATCAGTTATTTATCTTTCCGGCCTCTCAAGTTAGTTTTGCCCATTGGTTGCAGAGCGGATTGGATGCGATTGTGAAGGCGCGCCTGTGGGCATTGGGGCAGAATCTGCAAACCGCGCTGGCTGTGCAGGCAGAGATATTTCTGGCCCCGTTGATTCTGCTGGGCGCGTGGCGTTTGCGCCATCAACCAACAGTGCAAGTTGGTTTGCTGGCCTGGGTGTTGACTCTGGCTGCGATGACGTTGGTTTTTCCCTTTGCAGGCGCGCGTGGCGGTTTCTTCCATTCTGGGGCGGCGGTACAGACGTTATTCTGGGCGTTGGCCGCCGCCGGGCTGGATGTGTTTTTGGAATGGGGAGTGCGCGTGCGGCATTGGTCGCCGCAGGTCTCGCGCAGCGTATTTTTCAGCGCTATCCTCGGATTTGCGGCCTTACTTTCCGTGTATAGCGTGGGGGGGCGAGTCCTCGGCTTGGGATATAAAAACCAACCCTGGGGCGCTGGCCAGACGGCCTACATTCAATTGCAGGATCAATTTCAACGCCTGGAAATTCCCATTGAAACTGTGATCCTTGTTAATAATCCCCCGGGCTTTTATCTGGCCAGCCAACGCCCGGCGATTGTGATCCCCGATGGCAATGTCGATACGCTGTTATCGGTGGCCGAACGTTTTGGCGCACAAATTGTGCTCGTAGAGGCCAATCACCCGCACGGACTGGATGCGCTGTATGATAATCCAATTGCGTATAGCCAGTTTGAACTATTGTGGAGTGATGGAATAAACCATATTCTGCGAATCGCAGATGAGTAAGGCGATCGTATGGTCGAATTTTTCGATAAAAACAAAAACCTTGACGGCTTGGTGGTGAATTTGAAAGCGTACCTGCGAAGGGGTATGGTATTCGCGGCACTGGCGGCGCTCTCGATTGGGGGGTATCTGGTTTATAGCGCCTGGAATTATGGCGTCGGCTTTCCGCTGGATGATGCCTGGATTCATCAGACCTACGCCCGCAATCTCGCCTTGCTCGGCGAATGGTCGTTTGTGCCGGAGCAGCCATCGGCGGGATCTACAGGGCCGTTGTGGGCTGCGCTGCTGGCGGTAGGTCATGCGCTCGGCCTCGGGCCATATATTTGGACCTACGCGCTGGGTTGGCTTTCCTTAGCGGGCTTGGGCATGTTGGGAGCATTGGTATTCGAATTTTTTTGTCCGTCTCGTCAAAAATGGCATATTTGGGCAGGCGCATTGCTGATTTTCGAGTGGCATTTGGTGTGGGCGGCGGCTTCGGGCATGGAGACCATCCTATTCTCGCTATTCTGTATGGCGGTGTTGTTGGCTTTACTGGTTGCGGAACGGCGCTCAGCACTTGGAAAAGAATTTTGGTTTTCCCTCGGTGCTCTGGTCGGTTTTAGCGTTTGGGCACGCCCGGATGGTATTACACTGTTAGGGCCGGTGATTCTTTATCTGGTGCTTCAACATGATGGTGAGTGGCGAAAAACAGTGCGACAATTTATGATGTTTTCGGCAGGCTTTGGTATCATATTTATCCCCTACCTGTTTTTTAATGTACGGAATGCGGGCGCGGTTTGGCCGAACACTTTCTATGCCAAGCAGGCGGAATACGCGATTCTTCGGAGTAAGCCCTATGTTCAGCGTTGGCTGGACGAAGCCGCATTGCCGTTGATTGGGGTGGGGGCTATGTTGCTGCCCGGCTTTTTCTATGAATTTTGGCAGGCGCTGCGTACTCGTCGCTGGCCGATAGTGGCCGCAGGGTTGTGGACGCTGGGATTTCTTAGTATCTATGCCTGGCGGCTGCCGGTCACATTTCAATATGGCCGTTATGTGATTCCGGTGATGCCGGTTTATTTTGTCTTGGGCCTCTCTGGGTTGGTGAAATGGGCGCAACCCCAGTCTGAGCGTTTGCTGGCACGGGTGGTGAGCCGTGCTTGGGTGTTGATTAGCCTGTTCACGGCAATCGGCTTTTGGTGGATGGGGGTGCGCATCTATGCCCGCGATGTGGAGTTTATCGAAAGCGAAATGGTGACAGTGGCGCGCTGGGTGGCGGCAAATACGGCTTCGGACGATTTGATTGCTGCGCATGATATTGGCGCCCTGGGCTATTTTGGCGGGCGGAAAATCGTAGATTTGGCCGGATTGATCTCTCCGGAAGTGATTCCGTTTATCCGGGATGAATCTCAACTCGAAGCGTACCTCAACCAACAAAGTGTGGATGTGCTGGTTACCTTTCCGGGTTGGTACCCCGCTTTGAGCACTGGTGCCACCCTCAGGTTTCAGACCGACGCTCCCCTATCCAAACAGATGAATTATGAAAACATGGCTGTCTATACCTGGAATATTCCTTAAGATTTGTTTGCTTGTATAGTACTCCTGTGCTATACTGACGGTACTAATGGGACAAAATCAGGAAGAATAATATGGACAGGTTAACAATAGCAATTGTTGATGATCATCCGCTATTTCGCCAAGGCGTTGTGGATACGATTTCTCTGGAAAGCGATTTTGACGTTGTGGGTCAGGCGTCGGATGGAGATGAGGCGCTGGTTATGTTGCGCGAGAAACAGCCCCAGGTTGTAGTGCTCGATGTAAATTTACCAGGACAAAATGGTTTGCAAGTGACTCGCACAATCCGAAGCGAAGGTTTGCCTACTCGTGTCGTGTTAGTGACGGCATACGATGATATGGAGCAGGTGATCCATGCTATACGCGGGGGCGCGGCTGCCTTTTGCCCGAAACATATTCGCCCCGAAGAG
>CALCSH010000436.1 GCA_937893815.1 uncultured Anaerolineae bacterium
CCCCCATATATTCCGGCGGGAACACCTGCACGGTAGTTTTTTCAGTGGAGTCAGGGATGTTATTTTTATGTCCGACCGTTCCGCAACAGCGATTAGTTGTAGCAATATCGCATTTATTAAATATTGGGGGAATCGCGACAACGTCTACCGCATTCCGGCCACAGGTTCCATCTCCATGAATCTGGGTAGTCTGACCACGCATACAACCGTCACATTCGATGCAGCACTCACCCGCGATCATCTCACGCTGAATGGCAACCCTTCCAGCTCACAAGCACTCCAGCGCGTCAGTGATTTTTTGGCCCTGATACGCAAACGCACCGGCCAATTTCTATTTGCCCAGGTCAGCAGCGAAAATAATTTCCCTATGGGCACCGGGATTGCATCCTCGGCATCTGCCTTCGCGGCGCTCAGTCTGGCAGCCAGCACCGCGGCCGGGCTAACGCTCGAAGAGGTCGAATTGTCTCGGTTGGCACGTCGCGGCTCCGGCTCCGCCTGTCGCTCAATCCCAGCCGGGTTTGTCGAATGGCGGGCAGGCCATAACGATGACGATTCCTACGCGGTCTCCATCGCGCCCCCTGATCATTGGAATCTGATCGACTGCGTGGCGATTGTCAGCCAGGAACACAAATCCACCGGTTCATCCGACGGGCATCCACTTGCCGAAAGCAGCCCCCTGCAACAAACCCGCGTGCAACAAACTCCGCAACATTTGGAAATTTGCCGTGAAGCCATCTTGCAGCGCGATTTTGATGCCTTCGCCAAAGTGACCGAACTCGATTGCAATCTAATGCACGCCGTGATGATGACCTCTAACCCGGCGCTGCTCTACTGGCAGCCAGCCACCCTTTCAATTATTCATGCGGTGCGCGCCTGGCGACAATTCGGCCTGCCCGTATGTTATACCATCGATGCCGGACCCAATGTGCACGTCATCGGCCTGCAAAAAGATCAAGATCAAATTACAAAACGCCTAGCAGACATTCCGGGGGTGCAGAAAATCATCTGCTCGTCACCTGGCGGCGCAGCGCATCGTGCAGATGGCTAGATTAGAACCCTGTTAGAAACAATTCCGCGCGGCTTTCCTCACTACCCTACCCAATCAAGTAGGGATATAATCCTGAACATCAAAGGATAAATGACTCCACTGCAAAAAGCCGATGCCGGAGATGTCCGCCGGAATATATGGGGGCGGTGGCGAAGCCACCACCCCCATATATTCCGGCGGGAACACCTGCACGGTAGTTTTTTCAGTGGAGTCATAAATACAATATAAAAAGGTAATCGAATGTCTTCAACAGTAATTCTCCAATTGATCGTTGCTCTTTCTGCACTGATCATTCTTCATGAAATCGGACACTTTGTTGCAGCTCGCCTGTTTAAAGTTAAAGTAGAAGAATTCGGGATTGGCATCCCGCCGCGGGCGCTGACTTTATTTGAACTTGGTGGCACCAAATACACGCTGAACTGGCTACCCCTGGGTGGGTTTGTGCGCCTGAAAGGTGAAACCGACGAGGATGATTCCAGCGACAGCCTGCACGCGGCCAGTCCGTGGGCACGCTTGGTAATTTTCGCCGCCGGGCCATTGATGAACTTGCTGGCCGCGGTGGTCATTTATGCGGTAATCTTCACCCAAACCGGCGCCCCGGATTATAGCAAAGTGCTCATTGTAGACGTTTCACCCGATTCTCCCGCCGCAACCGCGGGATTGGAAGCCGGTGATATTATCGTCAGCGCCAATGATGTCGAGATCAACAGCGTAGAAATTCTGAGCGAAACCATTTACGCCAACCTGGGGCAGACTATCGAAATCAGTTTTCTGCGAGATGACAACATCATCCAAAGTTCGGTCATACCTCGCGACCCCCCACCACCGGATGGCGCCATCGGCATTGCCATGAGCAATCCGACGAAACCGATTTTCATCACCCAGGCCCTATCCTTGGGTGCACTCGCCACGTATCAAGATACAAAGTTGATTCTCACCTTGCCCGGCGAGTTGATTCGCGGCTCTATCGAGCCAGAAATGGCGCGCCCAGTAGGTTTCTACGGTATGGGTCAACTGCTCGAATACGTCAGTGAGCAAGAATCCCCCGTGCAAAATTCACCCATCAACCTGAACGTTCTCAGCTTTTTTGCCTGGATCAGCATGACGCTTGGTGTGCTGAATTTGCTACCAATCCCCGCTCTAGATGGAGGCCGCATTCTCTTTATTCTGCTAGAGATCATCTTCCGGCGACGAGTTTCGATGCAATGGCAAAGCATTCTGATCACGATCAGCTTTACGGCGCTCATCGCGCTGATGGTTTATATCAACCTGCTAGATTTTATTAACCCCGTTCAACTGCCCCAATGAGCCAATCGCCCTCCGCTTCCGAAATCCCTTATAGTGCCGTTCTGGATGCATTGCTGGATCCTGAGATAGAGATCACACAACAGCATCTCTTCCGACTCTCGGATTTGGAGGGAAAACTGGCACGCGAGTTCAAGAAATGCTGGCCGAAAATTGCCCTTTGGCGGCGACTGGCCTTGCTGGAAGATATGGAGCAACTGGCGGAAGAAAATAACCTGCTTTCATATGAATTTCCGTGCCGGTTATCGATCCACGACGCCGATCCACAGATACGTTTTCTGGCAATTCGCGGTTTACTGCCGTATGAACCCATTGACCTTTTACCAGAACTCACAACCCTGCTGCGCCAGGATGCAGACGAAAATGTCCGGGCGATTTGTGCGGCCACATTAGGACAATTTGTCTATCTTGGCGAAATCGAAGATATTTCGAAAGAGCAGAAAAAAAACACCGTCGATAGCCTGCTTGAGGCATCCTATAATGACCCATCCGTCCAGGTGCGCCAACGTGCGCTTGAATCGCTGGGATATACCAGCCAGGATGAAATTGTTGCCCTCATCGAAGAAGCCTATCAAACCGGTGAGGTCTCCTGGATCACCAGCGCGCTCTTTGCCATGGGGCGATCCTGCAATTCCCATTGGGTTCCCAAAATTAGCCCAATGCTTGACCATCAAATTCCAGCCATACGTTTCGAAGCTGCGCGAGCTGCCGGGGAGCTACAAATCAAGGATACAATCGACCGCCTTACTGAACTGGTGGAGGATACCAATACCGACGTACGCTTAGCAGCAGCCTGGTCTTTATCGCAAATTGGCGGCGAAGGTATTCGAGAAACCTTGGAAACATTACTGGATCGCAGCGATGACACAGAAATCGATTTCATTCAGGATGCCATCGATAATCTGCTTTTCAATGAAGATATGGAGCTTTTCGGATTGATGGAGTTTAGCGAGGTCGATATTTACGACGACGATTAGTATCTGGCTTCCGCACATTCGCCGTATTACCCCGCAGAGCAAAACCATACTCACAATACTGTCGCACTCTTCATGC
>CALCSH010000437.1 GCA_937893815.1 uncultured Anaerolineae bacterium
CATGCCGCAACCCGTTCCTGGGATTTCGGTGCCCAATATTCTGGGTATGCTGCCAGGTATGACTGCGGTTGCAACAGGTATGATGAATGGCTGGATGAAAAAAGCCAATGTTGCCAAGTTGAGCGAGCTTCTGGAGATGGCCGTAGAATTTGATGTCAAGCTGATTGCCTGCCAGATGTCCATGGATGTGATGGGGATCAAGCTGGAAGATCTGATCGACGGCGTTGAAGTGGCTGGTGCGGCATCCTTCCTGGAATTTGCCAGCGAAAACGCAATTGTGCTGAGTTTCTAAATTTAATTTTGTAGGTTTCAAAATATCGGAGGAATTTATGGACGATGAGAAAGTTATGATTATTATGACCAGCGGCCCCGACACTCCCCGGCGCTGCGCGACGCCGTTTTTCTTCGCCACCTTGGGAGCGGCGATGGAATACGAAGTTACCATGTTCTTCACCATTGACGGCACTTTGCTGCTCAAGAAGGGTATAGCGGAGACGGTTTATCCCAAAGAGGGCGGCAAACCCGTCAGCGAGTTCATCCAGGACGCGCTGGATGCGGGCGTGAAATTCGTAGCCTGCACCGCCTCCACCGAACTGCACGACATTAACCCTGAAACCGATCTGATCGACGATATAAAAATGGTTGGCGGCGCCTGGATGTGGCAGGAAGCCGAAGACTGCCAGACAGTATTGACCTTTTAACTCACCACAAAGACATAAGCACGCAAAGTACTTTACCTAATTTTTCTTCGTGTTCTCTGTGTCTCCGTGGTAAATATATTTTCACCGGAGGAAATTATGGCAAAACTCAATGGATGTGACCTACCGGAAGACCTGTATTATCTGATCGAAAAGCACGTTTGGGCCAAACCGATGGATGATGGCACTATACGCGTTGGCATGACCGCCGTGGCCGGAAATATGGCTGGGGGCAATCTGGCAGGTGTAACGGTCAAACGCAAAAGCATGGGGAAGGAAATTCCCCAGGGCAAAAGTATGGCAACCATCGAAAGTAGTAAATTCGTCGGCCCCGTACCCGCGCCGGTTACCGGTGTACTCTTGCGCGGCAATGACAAATTATCGTCCGCCCCCAATTTAGCGGTATCGGATCCCTATGGCGAGGGCTGGATCGCAGAGTTGCAGCCCGCCGATTGGGATGGCGAGAAAGGCAGTCTGGCGACCGGCGCCGATGGACTCGCTGCCTATCAGGCCAAACTTGACGCCGACGGCGTATCCTGTAAATAACGAGTTGAAATAGGAGAATGCTATGAGTGAGGAAACCATCTATCAACGTCTGGAGAAGAACGGTGTCTCTCGGCGAGATTTTTTGAAGCTCTGTGGAACGCTGGTCGGCGCGATGGGTCTTACGGTGCCGCCTTTGGAAAGTAGCGGTTTGCCCGGGCATCTGCTTACTGAGGATCAAACCATCCGTAAAGTTGCGCAAGCCCTGGAATCCAAAGCCCGCATCCCCGTGATCTGGTTGGAGTTTCAAGATTGCGCCGGATGCAGCGAAGCGCTGACCCGCAGCCAATCCCCCACCCTGATTGATCTGGTACTCAACACCATTTCGGTGGAATACCACGAAACGCTCACCGCCGCGGCGGGCCATCAGACCGAAGAGAACAAACAATCGATCATGAAGCAGTATGCCGGACAGTACGTGCTGGTGGTTGAAGGCAGCATCCCAATGGCATTGGGCGGTGCCTACTGCACCATCGGCGGGCGTTCAGCGATTGATATTCTCGAAGAAGCTGCCGCAGGCGCAGCCGCCATCATCTCCACCGGCAACTGTGCGGCCTTTGGCGGCTTGCCGAAAGCCAACCCCAACCCCACCGACGCCAAAGGCGTTTGGGAATTGATTACCGACAAGCCGGTCGTCAACATCCCTGGCTGCCCGGCCATCCCCGAGGTTTTCACCGGGACTCTTGCGCACTTCGTTATCTTTGGCGCACTGCCCGAATTGGATGATCTCAACCGCCCAGTCACTTTTTATGGCAAAACCATCCACGATCGCTGCCTGCGCCGTCCGTTTTATGAGGCGGGCAAATTTGCCAACACTTTTGACGACGAAGGCGCAAAACAGGGCTGGTGTCTGTATAAATTGGGTTGCAAAGGCCCCACCACCCACAATGCTTGCGCCACAATTAAATGGGATGCCGGTCTGTCTTTCCCCGTCCAATCCGGCCACCCCTGTCTGGGCTGCTCCGAACCCGATTTCTGGGATGGCGGCGGCTTCTATCAGGGCCAATCGGCCCCGCTCAACCGTCCGGCGGCAACCGCCGTGGGTGCGGCTATCGGTGCGGGTGCAGTCGTCGGTGCGGCTATGGCTGCCAACAACAGCGCCCAGAAAAAACGGGCCGCACAAGCCAGCGAAGAGTAACGCGAGAGGAGAATTCTTGTGAACTGGACTACTTTCTTACATTTCACCCGCGGGCCACTGTTTCAAGTCTCGTTGCTGATTTTCGTCGGCGGCATGGCTTATCGCCTGGTGCGGGTCGTGCTCCTGGGCTGGAAGGGCGATAAAGCCCCCGCCAAAGGCAGTAAACTCGCCGGGGTCGCGAAAACCTACCTCAAGGGATTCCTGATCTTCCCCTTCATCCCCTGGGTCAAACGCACCTTCAACCGCAATCCCATCATGTATTTGGCAGGCGGCCTTTTCCATCTGGGCCTATTTGCCGCCATCCTTCTAGGCACGCCACACATGCTGGTCTGGAAGAGCCTGCTCGGCTTTGGCTGGCCTACCTTGCCGCTGCCCATCGTCGATTGGCTGGCTGCCGCATCCATCGCTGCCATGATCGCCCTGCTCTTTTACCGGCGCACCAACTCGCTACTCAAGTTGCTCACCGGCCCGGCAGAAACGCTCAACTGGCTGCTGGTCTTCCTGCCGATGGTGACGGGCTATATCATGACACACCACCTGTTCTTCCAATATGAGGTGCTGTTCAGTCTGCATATGCTCTCGGTTGATGTGTTGTTGATTTGGATTCCGCTCAGCCGCATTTCGCACTTCATGTTCTATTTCTTCTCCCGAACGATTCATGGTGTAGAGTTCGGCAAACGAGGGGTAACCCCGTAAGGAGGCCGGCTATGCAAACACAAAAAGCAATGAATACTTTTGTAAAAGAGACCGGCGGCTGGGTGGCATCCCAACTGGAAGCCTGCACCCGCTGTGGAATGTGCGCCGAAGCCTGCCATTTTTATCAGGCCACTGGCGTTCCCGAATATGCCCCCGTTTGGAAAGTTGAACTACTGCGCCGCGCTTACGAACAGCGCTTCACCGTCAGCGGGAAGGTCAAGTTGGCAATCGGGATCGATTCCGAAATCAGTGATGAAGACCTGCTCAACTGGAGTTCTTACGTCTACCACGCCTGCACAGTCTGCAATAAGTGCTCGATGGTCTGCCCGATGGGGATTGACCTGGGAACATTGATTCACGATGTGCGCTCTGGCCTGGCCGAAGCTGGCGTTGTGCCTGCCGATTTGGCTGCCGCGGTACAGAAACAGATCGAGGAGGGCAGCCCCCTCGGTATGACCGACGAAGTTTACGCCGACCGCCTGGAATGGGTGACGGACGACTGGGAAGTGGATATTCCCATCGATAAAGAGGGCGCCGAAACGTTGGTGGTGCTCTCCTCCATCGAAGTCATGAAATTCCCCCAGAATATTGCTGCCGTCGCCGAAGTGTTGAACGCCGCCGGTGAAAACTGGACTCTGAGCACAAAAGCCCGCGAAGTCGTCAACTTTGGCTTCTACGAAGGCAGCCACAGCCACACCACGCTCTTCCTGAAACGCATTCTCGATCAGGCAATGGCGATGGGCGTCAAACGCCTGGTGGTGACGGAATGCGGCCATGCCTACGATGCCCTGCGCTGGACAGCCTATAACCTGATGGAGATTCCCGATAGCCTGGAAATTACGCACATCACCGGTTTGTTGGGCGAATATGTCAGTTCCGGGCGCATCAAGCTCAAAGCGGGCGCGTTCAACGAAGGAAAAATTACCTTCCACGATGCCTGCAAGATTCAACGCAAGGGCGGCCACATCAACGAGCCGCGGCAGATTCTCAATATTCTGTCGCCAGATGCCTTCGTCGAGATGACCCCCAACCGCGAAGAAGCCATTTGCTGCGGCGGCGGCGGCGGCGTGATCGCCATCAAAGATGCCGACCCCATTCGCTACGCTGCGTTTGAACTCAAAATTGACCAGGTCAAAAAAACTGGCGCCGATACCGTGGTCATGTCCTGCTCAAACTGCCGGTTGCAATTTACCGACGGCAAAGAGCATTTCAATCTGGATTGGAAAATCAACGGCCTGACACAAATGGTCGCGGATGCACTCGCAGATTAGGAGAGAGTACCATGATGATTTCCTTTACGCTTACTCCCGTGGAAAAAGGCGTCTTGCGCTGCCGCCATACCGGAGCATTCACCCCGGAAGATGTGCGCGCTCTGGCCGATTTCTTTTATGATTACAACGGGAAACTGCTCGTAGACCTTACAGGGACTTCGGGCGAAGAATGCGCCAAACATATGCAACTTTTTCGCCCCATGATGCCAACAACCGCTATTTTCGGCGCGGAAATTGACCCCACCATCCTCGAAATTTCGGATAGCTACTATACCCGAAACGTAGAGTACTTTGAATCTGAGGAAGAAGCCCTGGCATGGCTTCGTGAACAGTAGGAGATAACTATGGCCCAAAGATTAGTAGTAGACCCGATTACCCGTATTGAAGGCCACCTGCGCATCGAAGCCGAACTGGATGCCAGCAATAAGATCAGCGCGGCATACTCGTCTGGAACGATGGTGCGCGGTATCGAGATCATCTTGCAGGGGCGCGATCCGCGCGATGCCTGGGCCTACACCCAGCGCGCGTGCGGTGTATGTACAACGGTGCACTCGTTTGCGTCTATCCGTTCGGTGGAAGATGCTCTCGACATCAAAATTCCCAAAGCGGCCAACCTGATCCGCAACCTGATGATTGCCCAGCAGTATGTGCACGACCATGTGATGCACTTCTATCATCTGCATGCCCTCGACTGGGTGGATGTAGTATCTGCGCTCAAGGCTGATCCTGCCGAGACTTCCCGCATTCAGCAATCCATCTCGGCGTGGCGCAACTCATCGCCGGGTTATTTTGCCGATGTGCAGCGCAAGGTGCAAGCCATTGTCGATAGCGGCCAGCTCTCGCTCTTCGCCAATGCCTACTGGGGACACCCGGCTTACAAGCTGCCCCCTGAGGTCAACTTGCTGGCAACCGCTCACTACCTGGAAGCCCTCGATTGGCAGTCCCACGTCACCAAGATTCATACCATCTTCGGTGGCAAGAACCCGCACCCCAACTTCGTGGTCGGCGGCGTCCCCATGCCCATCGATCCCAACAGCGATACGGCGCTCAACGCCGAGCGGCTTTCCATCATCAAGGATTCGATTGCCCGTATGATCGAATTTGTCGATCAGGTCTACATCCCCGACCTGCTGGCGATTGCGCCGTACTACCTGGATTATGCTAGCCTGGGTGAAGGGCTGGGCAATTTCCTGACCTGGGGCGAGTTCCCCGGAACTGACAACAGTGATACGTCCCAATTCCTGGTGCCGCGTGCCGTCATCATGGGGCGCGATCTGGGCAATATCATCGAGCCAGACCCCAACGATTTCAACTTGATGAAAGAGTTTGTCGCCCACTCGTGGTACGACTACACCAAAGGCGATGGCGTGGGCCTGCACCCCTGGGAAGGCGAAACCAAATTCAACTTCACTGGGCCGCAGCCGCCCTACGAGCAGCTTGAAGTCGAGCAAAAATACTCCTGGCTGAAAGCCCCGCGCTGGAACGAGGCCCCCATGGAAGTCGGCCCGCTGGCGCGCGTTTTGGCAATGTATGCCACCGGTCACGAACAAACTCAGGAACTCACGAACTATGTTTTGAAAACCCTGGGCGCGCCCATCGAGGCGGTTTTCTCAACCCTCGGGCGCACCGCCGCCCGCGGCATCGAGACCAAAGTTTTCGTAGATGCTATGATGGGCTACTTCAACGAGTTGATTGACACTATCAAAGCTGGCGACACGAAGACCTTCGCAGGCGATAAATGGGAACCGACTTCATGGCCCAAACAGGCCAAAGGCTTCGGTTATATGGAAGCCCCGCGCGGCGCTCTCGGTCACTGGATTGTGATCAACAATCAGAAGATTGAGAACTATCAGATGGTCGTCCCCACCACCTGGAACGCATCCCCGCGTGACCACAACGGGCTGCCTGGCGCCTACGAAGCCTCGCTGGTCGGCACGCCGTTGGCAAAACCCGAATGGCCGCTGGAAATCCTGCGTACCATCCACTCGTTTGACCCCTGCATGGCTTGTGCGATCCATATGATCGACGCCGAGGGCAACGATCTCGGCGAAGTTGCAACTGGCCTGAATGTCTGTGTAAGCTAATTTACTGGTATAGCAACCACTGAGACACGGAGAACACAGAGAATTTCATAAAGCTTATCGAGAAAACTCTGTGAACTTCGTGTCTTCGTGGTTCTTTTATCCCTATGACAAAACGAAAAATTATCCTCGGCATTGGCAACACACTGAATACTGATGAGGGCCTAGGAGTACACGCCCTCGATGAGTTACGCATCCGCCTCGGTGAACAGGATCAACTTGAAATTCTGGATGGCGGCACCCTGGGGTTGAATCTGCTCTCCATCGTGGAAGAAGCCAGCCACCTGGTTGTGCTGGATGCCGTCAACGTGGGTAAAGCCCCCGGGACGGTGGTCGAACTCAAAAAAGACGACATCCCCCTCTTTCGCGGCATCAAAATGTCCGACCATCAGATCACCTTTCAGGAAGTGCTCGGACTGGCAAAAATCCGCGACAAATTCCCCGAAAACCTGCATCTGATCGGCGCCCAACCGGCTGACCTTTCGATCGGCGTGGGCCTCAGCCCGGCCATCGAGGCTGTAATGCCGGAGATTGTTGAGCGCACAATTTCCATCCTAAAGACATGGCGTATTATTTCAGTTGAAAGTTGAAGGTTACAAGTTCAACATTTAACCGTAAATCTTTAACGTTCAATCCAAACATCGGAGCTATCATGGATTATTACTTTCTCGATCTCGTTTCCTGGCAGCACAGCCAGGCGCTTTACCACGCCGCAGCCTATTTGGGCCGCGAAGCGCTGTTTATATTGCGTCCGAATTCGCCCTATATATGCATCGGCTTTCATCAGGATGCTGAACAAGAAATTGATCTGGCCTTTGCCAGTGCGAATAAAATTCCTGTCTTCCGACGCGAAGTCGGCGGCGGAGCGGTTTATCTCGATGGCGAACAGCTTTTTTATCAGCTTGTGATTCGTAGCGGTCATCCGGCCATGCCCAGCGAAAAGGGCAAATTTTACCGCCAGTTTTTGCAGCCGGTAGTGGATGTGTACCGCGCCTTTGGGGTAGATGCGGCCTATAAACCGGTCAACGACATCATTGCCAACGGACGCAAAGTTTCCGGTAATGGCGCCGCCGAAATTGAAGACATGACTATTCTGGTGGGTAATTTCATCATGGATTTCAACTACGAAATGATGAGCAAGTGCCTGCGCGTGCCTGATGAAAAATTCCGCGACAAAGTCTTTAAGACCCTCAGCGAAAACCTGAGCACCATCCAGCGCGAAACTGGCTCCATACCCGCCACGACAGATTTGGCCACCGCCCTGGCTGAGGCCTATCAACCGCTATTGGGAAAATTGGTGCCCAAAGAGTTGGATGCAGAATTACTCGCCAAAGCCGACGAACTTTTTGCCGAAATGTTCACGGACGAATGGCTCTTCGCCAACGACCGCCGTCGTCCGGATATCAAGCAAGTTAAAATCCGCGAGGGTGTGTATGTGCTGCAGAAAGTCGTCAAGCTGCCCGGTGGTTTGGTGCGCGCCAGCGCCGTAGTTGAGGATGGAGTGCTGCACGAAGTTCACCTTTCCGGTGACTTTTTCTTCTACCCATCCAGTGCCCTGCAAGAGCTTGAACAGGCGCTTGAAGGCACATCCGCCGACCCGGCAGACCTGACCCGCTTCATTGAGAATTTTTACGAGCAAAGCGCCCTGGTCACTCCCGGCATCGTGCCGCAGCAATTGGCAGACGTATTCGTTTCGTAGATCATACAACCCGCGATAAGGAAATCAGGAAGCCGGGACAATATTGTCCCGGCTTCCTGATTTCCTTATACCATTACAGGAAGTTTTTCACTTTGATCCCGTCGCGGCCTGTGGTATCCTAATCCCATGCATGAGTTACCCATTACAGAGAGCATCGTTGAAATTTCCGTGCGGTACGGAGAAGAAGCGAACGCCAAGCGTGTTACCGATCTATATTTGATAATTGGGCAGCTTGCCACGGTTGTCGATGAGTCCGTGCAATTTTATTGGGATATCATCAGTAAGGACACCATCTGTGAGGGGGCGCGCCTGCACTTCGAGCGCATCCCGGCCCAACTGCTGTGTCTGGATTGCAATATCACCTACAGTATCGAAAGCGGCGGCATGACCGCCTGTCCGCAATGTGATGGTATCCGCGTCAAGGTTACCCAGGGCGAAGAATTCCGCCTGGACAGTATCAATATCGAAACCGACGATGACCTCAGGGAGTAGCAAATCTCATGGCCGATGATTACCAAATTACTTTTACCGACCAGCCCGAATGGGGCATCATTGGCGGCGGAGTGCACAACTACAATATCGCGCAGGCTGGTAATGACAAAGGGCAAATGCTGAGATTTTCCAGTTTTTTCTCCGCGTACTCGGCGGTCTCTGCGGTAAAATTGCTTTTCAGTTTCGACTTTAAGAAAGCCCTGGAGTATTCTTGACAGCCTCATTCAATT
>CALCSH010000438.1 GCA_937893815.1 uncultured Anaerolineae bacterium
AGAAACCCTCACGCCTCTGCAATCTCTCGCTCAGCGTGGCGAATTTTACTATCCGACGGTGTTCTTTTTCCTACTCGGTGGCGTTATTGCTGGTCATCTGTTATGGCTCTCTGGCACACTCACCGATGAATTTCTGCATGGCGTTCTGACGCGTCTGGTTCCGTTGGTCGCCTGGGGCGGGGTGATGAGTTGGCAATTTCTTCTGATTTTGCCGCTCCTGCGTTACGAAGGCTGTTTGTCCTGGAGCGCATCCCAAAAGCGCGTTCTCTGGTTTGGTGCGGGCATTTTCGTTGTGCTGCTCCTTCTCTGGGGGATTATCGCCGCCACCGGCTTTGGCATCACCCCCGATGTGATCGGCTGGGATGCGCCCGGCGCGCCAGTCATGGCCTGGCAGGGATGGCTCTCCTGGCTGATGGGGATGTTGTTCCTGTTCTTTGAGCGGATTCTATCCCGCGGCGAGACGGCTGCACGCGCTCGCGGTTGGTTCGATTTGGTGATGAGTGTCTTGCTCTTCGTGGCCGCCTACACCCTGTGGAGCAGCGCCCCCATGGAGCGTGCTTACTACGCCCCCATGGAGCGCGCCCCCAACTACGAACTCTACCCCTACTCCGATGCTGCCCTCTACGACAGCGGCGCGCAGCGCGTGCTGCTGGGCGAGGGCTTCGGCGGTGTGACGCGTAAACCGCTCTATGTAATATTCCTCGTCTTGGCACACACACTGGCGGGCAATGACTACGATGCAGTAACCAATATTCAAGTGTTATTATTGGCCCTGATGCCGGTGATTGTCTACTGGCTGACGCAATCGCTGCACACGCGTTTCTCTGGGGTGTTGGCTGCCCTGTTGCTGATTCTGCGTGAGCGTAACGCCATTGCGCTTTCTGCCGATATTCGCATTGTCCACTCGAAAATTCTCATGTCCGATCTACCGGTGGGTTTCGGGATTCTGCTTTTTACCTGGCTGATGGTCGTCTGGCTGCGTGAGCCTGCTAAACGCCGCTGGATGCCTCTGCTCGCCGGTGGCGTTTTTGGCCTTTCGATGCTGATCCGCTCCAACAGCGTCATCATGCTGGCCGCGATTCTGGTTGTATTTGTGCTGGCCTTTTTGGGTAGGTTTTACCACGGAGACACAAAGGACACAGAGAATAACGATAAGGCACAAAGAGACTTCTCTGTGCAACGAAAAGAAAAACTCCGTGTACTCCGTGCCTCCGTGGTGATGTTTTCTCCTCTGATGAATGCGCTGCTGCTCTTTTTCCTCGGCCTGGGGCTGGCGATTGCCCCGTGGGTATGGCGCAGCTATCAACTTACCGGACGGGCTTCCTTCAATGAAACCGGACAGGTGGCCTATCACGCCGAACTTTACACAGAGCCGGAGAATGTCGGCAAATTCAAGCTGCCCCAACTCCCTGATGAAACCGAAAAAGATTATCTCGACCGTCTGAACGAACACGTTGTCACCTACACTTTGGCGAACCCCGGCGTGGTGGCTGGATTTGTCATCCCGCACACGCTTCACAACCAGATTGGGATGCTGCTCACGCTGCCGCTTTCGCCCTGGTTGGCGCAAAACCCCAACACAGTGATTTTCAATTACGAGATTGGCGATTGGCCGCGCCTGTGGACGGAGTGCTGTGGGGTACGCAACTACGTCCAATCGATGCCGATATGGAAAAATGGCTGGGCGGGGGCACTTTCCAATGAGATGAGGTGGATGCTGGCCTTCAACCTGATGCTGATTTCACTGGGTTTGGCCGTGGCCTGGAAAAAACTCGATCTGGTGGGCTGGATTCCGCTGGTGATGGCGCTGGCCTACAGCCTGAGTACAGCGGTGGCGCGCTTCTCCGGCTGGCGTTTCTCGCTGCCCGTGGATTGGGCCGGGTATATGTATTTCTCCATTGGTTTGGGGCAGTTGAGTTTATGGGCCGCGGCCTGGCTTTTCCGCAGCCCTGCCGCCGAGGAAGCCTTCCCTGAAATTGCGAACACCTGGCAGCGTATTCGCCAGTTGGAGCCGGGTTTTGGCGCACCGCTGCGTCCGGCGCTGCTCTCTGCCGTGGTCATTTTGGGTATTGGCCTCACGCCGTTGCTGGTCGAAAAAGCCATCTCGCCGCAGGAAGCGCCCCTGCCACAAAGTGAAGCCATTGCTGCTTTTGAAGCTGCGGGTTTCGATGCTTTCCCCTCTGGCGAAGGAGCCGTTATTTTGCAGGGACGCGCTTTTTATCCGCGCTACTACCCGGTGGGAGAGGGCGAATCCGGGTCGGGTTGGGAGGCCTACCGCCCGCGCGACTACGACCGTTTGGGCTTCACCCTGATCGGTCGCAGCGATGTGCAGGTGATTTTGCCCCTCGATGAAATCCCCACTTATTTGCCCAACGGGGCCGAAGTTCTAATTGCGGGCTGCGAAACCTCGGATGTGGTCAACGCGGTCGCGGTGCTGATTTGGGACGAGACTCAACATCTTTTGGCCGCGCCACCCGCGAGCGCGTCCGCTTGCCCGGCCCCGTGACAGAGAAAAGCCTCATGCCCAATCATCACCTCACCGATGCGCGTAGCCGTGCCATCAAATTAAAAATCATCCGCGCCTACGACAATTGGATTATTCGCACTTACTCCTATATCCGCTTTTTGATTATGAATATGCGGATTTTGGAAGAGATTGAGCAATATTTACCGACGTCAGGGCGGATTCTGGACGTGGGCTGTGGTTTCGGTTTATTTTCATTTTTCTTTGCCCTGAGCGCCGACGAGCGGAACCTGCTCGGGGTGGATATCAACACTGGGCGGATTGTGACCGCCTGCGGGGTGCGCGCCAAAT
>CALCSH010000439.1 GCA_937893815.1 uncultured Anaerolineae bacterium
GAGCGGATGCCACCAACTTCATTGCCAATTCTGTCCAGGTATATATTGAAAACAGCACCGTAGAGACGCGAACGCTTCACGGCTATACCACTGCTGAGCAAGTTTCCTCGCTTAACCCGGGAGAGCGTGTCTTGCTGCTCGGTGATGTTGGAGGCGGCACAACCGGTCAAGTTTATGAATATGCTGGTCAAGCGGTGTCCAATTTGAACCTGGGAGCACAAACCTATACTGACCCCGAGTGGGGTTTGGTTGGTCAGAGCGCCGATTACGTTCAAGATATTCTGATTGATGCCCAGAGCACATCTACGATAGTCTCTGTTGTGGGAGCGGCCTCGGTCGGGGCAGGATGGGGCACGGTGGCTGCGGCCGGGGCGATGGGATATTCCAAGGCAGCAAACCTGATCGGTGTCGACCCGGCAGATGAAACGAGTACACTTCTCAACCAGGTTCTGGCTTATGTGGTGAACTCGCATCTCCAATCGGCGGGTGATATCAGTATCACGGCATCATCAACAGACCGTCTTGATTCCATTTCCTTTGCGGGTTCAGTTGCGGTAGCTGTTGGTCTGGGTGGCGCACTGGCTGGAAGCGGCACAGAAACCACCAACAGGGTCAGCTCGAAAGTCCATGCTTACATGATGGATACGTCTGCAACCGCAGTGGGTGACATCAAGGTGCAAGCTTCTTCAGACAGCCAGGTATTGAAAGCCAACTCTCTTGGCGTTGCTGTAGCGGTTAGCCTGGGCGCTGCTTCTGTGGCCGGATCTGAAGCTGTCAACACGATTGCGAATGAAATTCAAGCCCGTATCTCTAACACAACCGAGACGACTATCTCTGCCGGTGGCGCGCTGGAAATCTCTGCAAAAGCGCTTGAATCTAAGATTGATGGGGTAGAGGCCACTGGTTCCGGTGTATCCGGTGGATTGGTAGCCCTGAGTGGAGTGGGCATTGGTATCTATAACACCGTTGCGAACACGATCCTGACGGATATTAGCGGGCCAGTGCATTTGATCGCGGGGGGGGATATCCACGTGCTGTCAGGTGAAAATGCCTGGGTGTCGGGCGATGCTGCCACATTGAGTATTGCCGTCGGCCTGGGTGGGGCAGTTGGCGTTGCAAAAGTGCACAATACGATTGGTGGCACAGTGACCACCCAGGTACATGGGAACTCAAATACCAGTACGACCTTCAACGCTGCCAATATCCTGATCTCCGCTGATGCGAAGGCAATAATCTTCACCACCAATACGGCAGGCATTGCGGCTTCGCTGGTGGGAGTCCAGGAAAATGTTTCCCGGGCAGCCATTTCAACTGTTTTGAAGACCGACGTCAACCAGGTTGGCATCAACGCCACAGGCGCGGTTGATGTCAATTCTACAGGGACATTTACAGCCAATACGCTGTCAAAAGGCGCATCCGGTGGCGTCGCTGCCATCGGTGGCATGTATGCTGTCGTCTCATTGGGTGGCGGAACAAGCGTCAATGAAGTCGAAGCAATCCTCGGCGATTCCACCATAGTCAATGCAGGTACTTTGAGCGTTTCAGCGGTCAGCACAGATAATATGAGCGCGCAGAGTAATGCTTTGGCAGTCGGGGGAATTACTGTTCCTGGCGCCTATTCCACCGTCTATAGCGATCTGGCTGCCCTGGCCCAAATTGGAGATAACACTGAGATCACAGTGAGTGGTTTTGTACTGCAATCCCGCCATGTTCAAATTGTTCAGTCTCATGCAGATGCCTTGTCTATTGGACTTGCCACGGGCAATGGCTCCGATGTGGATAACTACATTCTCAGCAAAGCCAATGTGGTCGTCGGCGAAAATAATACCGTTACAGCCAATACAATCTTGATCGATGCCACCAATATCGCCCAGACCTTCAGTAGTTTCAAATCCTTCAGTGCGGATGCACTTAGCGTGAAAGTATTGGTCAGCAGCACAGATATTGGTACGGGAAGCGACCACTCGATAGATGATTACAAGAACAACCCCTTTGAAGCGCTGGTAAGCATTGGCAGCGGCACCACGATGACCGTTGAAGGTAGCCATGCCAACCCCGGCGTGATCGATATTGCTGCTTATACAAATGTGGAAGGGTATGATGTCGTTACTATTGAAGGAGTAAGCTTATTAGGGACTCATTCGGTAGGGGAATCAAAGATCCTCGCGCGCACCAAGACGCAGGTTTTAATCGACGGGGCAACGTTGGAAAACAAGGTGGGCGATATCTACCTGACCACCCGCAGCGATGCGCAGATCACACCCAGCGCCAACTTACTGATTGCTGCGGGATTATCTGGAAAGGCCAAAGCGGATGTTACTGGCAAAGTCGCCACCGATAACATTGTGGAGATCAATAACGCGACGATCAAGGGCAGCGATGTTCATTTAGTTTCAGGGCGGGATAGCTGGGGGGTGCCTAATTTATTATTCGTTTCGTCCAACGCTGAGATCACAGCAGCTTCGCTGATACCCAATATCGTGACCCCAGTTGTCAAAGCGCAGATTTACGAAAACAACTCGGTGAGAGTGTTGGGGAATTCCAAGATTTTAGCCCTTGAGGATGTCAATATATTGGCCGTTGAAGGCGCCAAACCTGATGTTCCTCCAGGGGAGGAAGAAATCAAACGCGCTTCTACGGATGGCCTGGCGCTCTCGCTTTCTTTGGTGCCGTATGGCATGGAAGTGCCTGATGGCGCGGTGGATAGCAACAATTATGTTGTAGAAATTGAGCCAAACGCGGTTATCAAAGGTGGGATCAATAACAAGAGCATTGTGCTGATCAACCCCGTCAAAGTGGGTGATGCAGACGATGCCGCCATAATGAGCCGTATCCTGTCTGCTGATCCGAATGATGACTTCCTGACTGCGGCAGAAAAAATTGCCCTGGGTCTCTCCGAAAATATTGAGTACCACTATGTGGCGCTGAATGTGGAAAATATCAAGTTCACGGTTACCACAGGGACAATTATTCACCACGGCGGTCAATATTACAAATTCTTGCCAGGTGTTCAGGGTGGTGAACAGATCGATTTGATGACCGAAAACTATGGTAATGGCAGCCGCTGGAGTACTCCATCTCAAGCAGAAATCGATAATGGCGCGGTCTACGAAAGCGATGTCACCGACGTCTTCAGCGCCAATTTGCAGAACAAGTTCTATGTGGTAAAGCCCGTCGAATTAGATAGCCCCACCCTGAATTACTTGAATGTGGGTAACCTGTTGCTCGAACAGCGCAACCAGGTGCTTAGCTGGATGGACAGCCATAATGGAAATGATGAAGCCATTGCTCGTTACGAGGTTCAGCTCGAACTCTTGGATGAAGCAATTGCAGAATTGGGTTTCACCGAGATCATGGTGCAGGTTGATTCCGGAGATGTGGTTTTAAATGTTGATGACAACAAGCGCTACCGATACCTGGGTTCACAGGTTGGGATTGTGCTGGCAACAGAAGATTATTCCAAAGGGACTCTGTGGGCAGAAGTATCCGGTTCGACTCCCTACAACCATGCCAGTGATACAACCAATGGCGTCACCTTATTCAAAGATTCTCTCGATATGCTCCTGGTGGAGGTTCCCGACATTTACGCTGCCCCCGGCTCTATCTATATCGAAGCATACCCGAATGATCCTGTTCAGGCCGCCGCGTTACAAATACAAGTCCTGATTAAGGTTGCCCTGAGACAGATCATTGCCAGCCCGGGTGCCGAGATCAGGATTTCCAACGAAACACCCTTCTCCATGGTGGTCAACGATGCCATCATTCGTGATAACAAGCGTATCGAAATCATCGATGGCGTATATACTGTGCTGCAGCCTGGAAATGTATACTTCAATTACACAAATTTAACCAGCGTAACAGATAATTCCGACTCTGTGATCAGCATTACCCAGCAATCATTTGGACAGGGTGTCTACGATTTTGGCGGATTAGAACAATCCGTGATTGACCAGATCTTCTTGCTCGATCAGGATATGTACCTGTCGGGTGATATCGTCAATCAAACCGGCGCATTGAATGTGAATAACGTGGAAGGGAGCGTAAGCGTTTCTGGTGAACTAAGGGCAGAAACGATCACTATTCAGGCCGGAAAGGACTTCAGCCTGAATTCAGATGCCTGGTTCCACACCAATCAGGACCCCCGCCAATATATCAATTACGATACGTACCGATCAGAAGCTTATTCGGGTGGCCATTGGAATATATTCCAAGACAACCCGGTGATTGAGAGAACATTACCCCCCGTGTTCGCAGCAGGGCGAGATCAGGATGAGGCCATGATCGTGGCGCAAGGCCAGATAGCCATCACGGCGCAATACCTGAATGTTAACGGGCTGGTGCAGAGCGGCCTGGATACGATGGAACTGATCATCGATAGTTCCTTCAATCCGAAGAATAAGACCGTCAGTTTCCTGGACGATGATGGCAACCCGCGCCATGGGATCAGCTTTGGGGCTGGATCGGTGCAGGCGCCGCTAGACGGCTATTTCGATGCCGACCAACAAGCAATTGTCGTGGAAGATATCGAACCAACCGGCGGCACAGTGATCCTGGCCGGACGTATTATGAGCACTGGTAATGGGCGTATTAAAGTTGCCAATGGGTATACCAATCTCAACATTGATAACCAAACGGACTACAAGCTGATCCTCAACAATGTTGATATGACCACAAAACGGGAAGGCAAGATCGTGATCATCGATACCGGCCGCGACCCGATCCAGAAGAAGATCTACACACTGTATGTAGATCCTGGTACTGGCATCGAATATATTCGAGAGGAAACGCTCAACGGTTCATTGGTCAGTGATCCCGTAGAAAATGACGGCGTGGTTTCCAAGATCGAGTACACCCCCGATCCTGCCAATCCCACGCTTGATCATAATTGGGGCACAGTCCCGCAATACGAAACCCGGCCGAACCTGCACTATGTCTGGACGGAGGGGCAGGAAAAGACAGAAGTTGTCGTCACCAAATACGAGAAGAAGAGTTTTAACCTTTTCGGCGATAACTGGTTTGCTGACTTGTTGGTCAATGACGACAGCTGGGTCTCGCAAGATACTTATTACCGGGATAGCAAGCCCCTGTTGGAATCCGAAGCCATGGGCGTGGAAGGCGACGGCCTTGTACCTGGATATGCCAATGGGATGGAATATACAATCTGGTACGAAGAGCGTGAAGATGCCACAGTTGAGGTGTTTCAAAACACAACTGTTATCAAAGTCGATAGCAATCCGCTCGCTATCCAATATTACCGCCGCACGGGTGCAAATGATGATTTGGAGCTTGAATCCATAGATTATGTGAATGATTCGGATTGGGCAAATATCTCCTATGGTGGTGACTGCGACAGTGACCCCAATTGCTACGACTATACACACAAGAATTACACCTACGAATACCGCACCTGGACGACTGGTGGAGGTTGGCTGCGCAAGAAAACGATCCATACAAAAATTACAACCACAAGTGGTCTGAAAGATTATTACACGCACACCCTCAAAGCCGATTACCCCATCGAGATCTATTTCATGGATGGGCCGGATAATTCCACGCTGGATATTGAATCGGATGGCGATATCTTCCTGCAGGGCAACGTGGAAGTCCCGATTCACTCTAGCATCACGCTGACATCTAACAATGGCTCGGTGACCGGTGCTGAAACCGTTGCGATCTATGGTGCGAATCCCCAGATCAGCGCAAAGGGGGATGTGAAGATCAATGCCGAGGGAAATATTCCAACCAATCCAGAGTATCTGAACATCGAAGCTGATGGAGATATCTGGGTGGTGCTGATTTCCGAAAGCAATGCAGATAGTAGCATCGTGGTTGAAAAAATAGTTTCAAAATATGGCAACGTCACACTACATGCTCCGGATGGGATAACCGCAGCGGATGGAACCTCAATTGTGAGTGGTACTCGTGTTGAACTTTACGCCAGCGATGGCTCTATCGGTACGCTGGCTCAGCCTCTGAGGATTAACAGCAGTAATAACGGCACAATAGGCGGTGTGGCAGCCAAAGCTTTGGGCGGTATTTACCTGCAGGAAACAGATGGCGACATGTATTTGATCAAACCCGCCACTTGGGACGAACCGCAGGCCTCGATTCATTCTACGAGTGATGGCGTGGTTTATATCCATGTTGTCAGCGGTTCGTTGTATGATGGAGTATATGAGCTATTCAATCCTGGGGCAGAAACCGATGAAAATTCTATCTCCCCAGAATTACAGGCTAAGATCGATGACGGCGCTTTCTCGTTGAATGCCTTTAAGTACCCGCTTTCACCAGGATTGTATAGCTATCTGTACCCTCACGGCGAGTTACTGGGTACTGTGCCCGATGTATCTGCGCCGGAAATGCCTAATATCAGAGGCGGCGACGTCAGAATCTATGTTGACGACGAAGTCGGACGCGTGTCGGATATGACCACTATCGACGATCCGGCGAATTTCGATGCGTTGATCCAGGCGCAGATGGAAGTGATGGCGTACGCCAAAAAATCTGATGTGGTGGGCGTGAATTATGAAGTGTACCGCTATACTGGTGGCGGAGCGACAAATGTAACTTTCGAGGCTACCACCTTCAGCGGCGGCGATTGGACCAAGATCAATGTCGATTTTGCGACCGGCACCAACCGCGGTGTGGTCAACAATGTGACGATTGCCAACGGACGGACAGTATTGGTGCAGTTTACCGCCAACGAGTATGGCATGTATCAATACCTGGGTACGGGTGGAACCATCAACCTTTCTAAGCAGAATTACCGAAACACATCATTGTGGCTCGAGTTGGACGGCGCCAGCGCAGACCATGCCACGGATGATCCCAGCCCCGCTACCCTGGCTGCGGGTGAAGTGGTGATCAACAAGTACGTGGTCGAGAGCCTCACCATCCAGTTATGGGATGATATTGACATCAAGTCCTCAGGTCAAACCGCCATCGGTGCAGTGAACGGCGTTTCGGCTGAAACAGAAGATACCTTCAATATCCATCATGTTAATGCAGGTGGGCTGACCCGCCTGGTGGCTGGTGGTAACATCCTGGGGATAGATATCAGCCCCTCGGCAGATCCAATGACGGATCCCTTAATCAATCCCCTCTTGGTTATACCAACTGCCGGTGTTTCTAGCGGTGACCTGATCCTCATTGCACAGGGAGGCTCTGTCGGGAGACAAAATGCGCCTCTCGTACTCGATATGCTCAATGGCGCTAAAGTAAACGCCTATGCAAGCGATTCGGTCTACCTCCACGAAATCGAAGGTTCGAATGTTTTTGGTATGAACATCGAAAAGATCGAGGCGCCTACCAAGGTCGAATTACGTGCAGAACAATGGATCCATGATGCCCATGACAGCGATCGCCCGAACATCATTACCGCAGTACTCCATTTCTTCACACCAACGACCTCCTCGACCTCCAATATTGGCGAGAGTAACAATTACATTGAAATTGATCTTGTTTCGACGACAGGGAATTTACAGGCAATCGCTGGTGGAAGCATTTTCCTGGCTGAAACGGATGGAGATATGCTTGTTGACCGCGTCCTCTCTTCCTTGGGGGATGTAAGCCTGAATGCCTTCAAGTCTTCGATATATGAATGGAATGAAGATGATGCTGCAGATGTACGGGGAAATTCGATAAGGTTGCAAACCGCCTATGGTGGCATTGGTAAATCGGACGATTTCCTTGATGTTGATTCCTCCTATCAACAAAATGGCACCGTTTCGTCCACAAGCACCGAGAACATCTATCTCAAAGAAGTGACTGGTGATCTCAGGCTTGGACACATCCAAGTGGCTAGTGTGGATCGTTTTGCCTTCCTTGAGATGGCTGTAGGCAATTTAGGCGCAATCCTTGATGGTAACGGTGCTGCCTTGAACCTGTCTGCGTCCTCTGCCCGACTAATCGCTCCGGGCGGGGTTGGTGATTCTGCTACTACATTGTCCGATGCACTCGAGACAAGCGTAACCAACTTCGAAGCTCATGCGATTGCCGGGAATATTTGGGTCATCAATTCCGGGCACTTGAAAATTGGTGGCGTGACCCCTGGGGCTGATACAGGCATGACCGCGGGTGGGGCGGTAGATATTGTTGCCAGCAGCCCGATTACGGTGACCACCGATATGATTGCTACAGGCGCGATTAACCTGCGGGCATATGATGATGGTCCAATTGATGTGTTGACCATCAACCCCAACGTTAGGGTCGAATCCACCACTTCTTCGGTGACTTTGCAGGGCGGCGATGCGGTCATGCTGACGGCGGGGAGTATCCTCAAGGCCGCTACGCAGGTGAATATCCGATTGGATTGCACCAACACCGCCACCAACCCGGTCTGCGTCAACGGCGACTCGGAAGGTGGTCGGCTTGACCTGTTAGGGCAGATCTATGCCCCGGAGATTCATATAACGGGGGATACGGATAATGACGTCGTTTACATCGATTCGCAAATCCCGCTGGTGCATACTATTTTCCAGGGCGGCGCCGGTGATGACACAATTACTTTGCACCAACTGAAAGCGACCACAGTCATCGCTGACACGATTGACCTGGACGGCCAGGACGGGAGTGACCTGTTTATTGTTGATCTGTCGGGCAGCAGTAACTATATCATCAACATTGCCGAAAGCGGCGCGGACGATAAGGGTGTGGACAAAGCCGTGATCAACGGCACCGCGGAGAGCGACACCTTCCTGCTGCGCCGCCGGGTCTGGCCGTACGTCACGCCAGAACCCAACACACTGCCCGCCTTTGTGGCATTGATCACCAATCAGGGCACGACCGTGGAGCGCATCAACTACGATCAAAAGGTCAATGGCCGCCTGCGCGTCAACGGTTTTGACGGCGATGACGGCTTCTATGTCGATGATAACGCCTCCATCACCACCCTGGATGGAGGTGATGGGAACGATTACTTCCAGATCGGGCAATTGTTTAAGTCGGCGCGCGTGGCCTTTGACGATTCGGATAATCCGCCCGGCTTTACCACCGGCATCGCCCGTGAGGATGTCTTTGCAACCATCGAAACGACGCGCGGCTTCTTAAGCAACGGAGTCAGCCGCCCGCTGACGGCTATGGGCGGCGCGGGCGACGATGTTTTCCAGGTTTATCACAACCTGGCAGTGCTCAGGCTGGAAGGCAATGACGATGACGACACCTTTATGGTGCGCGCCTTTGTCGTGCTGGATGAACTTGCCAAACAGGCCATGACCTATATCAACAGCGGCCAGGGTTATGACAAGATCAACTACGTGGTTAATGCCCCGGTCAGTATCGACGGCGGCGATGGGGAAGATACTGTAGTCATCATCGGCACCGAGTTCCACGATAATTTCGTGGTAACCAAGGACGGGGTTTACGGCGCGGGGCTGAATGTCAGCTATGAGAATGTGGAGATCATCGCCCTGGATGGCATGGAAGGGGATGACAACTTCTATGTGTTGAGCACCAGCGATCAGTGGGAGGCAGTGCTGATCGGCAACCGCGGTAGCGACACCTTCAACATCGCTGGTGATGTGAATGTGGATATCATCAGCAACGACCTACTGGGCATCAGCGGCACCATCCATCACACCATCACCACCCAGGACCCTGATTACCGCCTGACCTTTATCCGCGATGTCGTCATCCGGGCGGTTTCGAATGAGAGTTCAGCAGTTATCCTGGAAGAGAGCGATTCCCAGACGATGGTGGACGAATTGACGGCCGGGGGTACAACCGATATTTACAATGTTAAGCTGGCCAGTAAGCCAGCGGCAACGGTGTATCTCACCCTTTCTGCGCCTACGTCTCAAACCGAGGAAGCCAGGGATGGCGGGCAAACCATCGAGATTTCCACCGATGGGGCGGATTTCGATTTTGCCGTGGTGTTGACCTTTACTCCGGTAAACTACAACCAGGCTCAACAGATCACCGTGCGAGCGAAGAGCGATACCTACACCGAAGGCGACCGCTTCATCGAGATTAGTCACGCTGCGATCAGCACCGACAAAGATTACAACGATCTGGCCATTCGCAATGTGCGCGTACGCGTGCGAGATAACGACAGGGATGGCCTGATTCTTAACCAGAGCAATTACCAGACGGAGGCAGTCGAAAGCGGCGCAAACGATACCTTCCAGGTCAAGCTGACTCATGCGCCTGCCGCAGATGTGACCGTGAACCTGGATTTCGTATCGGCCCAAATCAGCCTGAAGAACGCAGCCGGATCAGCGGTTACATCCCTGACTTTCACGCCTGGCAACTGGAACACTCCACAGGCGATCACACTGACAGCCCTAGATGATGGCCTCTCAGAAGGTCGTCATACTACACGCATCACACACAAATTGGTTAGCACAGATACCGCTTTCAACGGTGTGGAAGAATTACTGGACGCCATACTTTACGATAAAGCCAGTGTGAAAATCGTCGAGACCAATGGCACCACCTATGTCATCGCCGGGGCCACGGATGGCTCTCAGCAAGATACTTACACCGTCCAATTGACTACCCAGCCGAATCTCAACGCGGTGGTCGAGGTGTACCTCAACGACACGGACGTGGATGGCAATCTGGTGAACACATCCACTACCATCACTGCTGCACCACAGCATGGGAATGCCAGCGTTGACGCGGGTACGGGCAATATCCTCTATAACCCTACAGATCCGGCATTCGTAGGGACCGATACAATTACTTACCAGATTTGCGACAGCAATAACCGGTGTGATTCAGCAACTGTGTCCATTCACTTCAACCCGGCTAAAGACAATCCGGTGGCGGAGAACGATTCGATTACGACGAACGAAGATCAAAAAGTCAATATCCCCGTTCTGGCGAATGATCTGCTCAAAGGCACTAACCCGGTAATTGATTTCTCGCGCACCACCCAACCGGCAAACGGCATCCTGGCGATGGGCGCGGACGGAATCTCGCTGGATTACACGCCAGATTTGAATGCCGAAGGAAGAGATCAATTCAGTTATATGCTTTGCAACGCGGAGAACGCTTGCGCCATGGCCGATGTCATAGTGGACATCACCCCGGTCAACGATGCGCCGGTCACGCGCGACGACCTGGTGGTCACCCGCCATGATACCGCGGTGAACTTCTATGTCACAACCAACGATTTCGAAATTGATGATCTGGACAATGTAGACCCCACCTCGCTGGCGCTGCAAACCCCGGCTCATGGTTCGGTTGCACTGGCTGGGGGCGGCCAGATCATCTACACGCCTGCCGTGAATTATGCGGGCGATGATACCTTTACCTATAACGTTTGTGATTTCAATGGCGGTTGCACGGATGGCACAGTAATCATCCATGTCAACGGCGATCCGGATGCTGTAGACGATGCTTACGCCTTGCTTGAAGACACGCCGACTGAGATGGGCGTTTTGACCAACGATACCACGCCCGGAACCGCTGCATTAGAGATCCAGAATGTTGCTGATCCGCTCTATGGCAGCGTGACTTTCGATACCACCAAAATAACCTACACGCCGCTGCAAAATATGAGCGGCAGCGATCAATTTATCTACCGCATGTGCAACGCCGGCGGATTGTGCGACACGGCGACGGTGAGCATCACGGTGACAGCGGTCAATGATGCGCCGGTGGCGATGGATGACCTGGCAGTGATGGACGAAGACACCCCGCTGACTTTCTCGGTGGAAACCAACGACCGGGATGTGGATCATGTCGCCTCGGCTTTGTACGTCAATAGTGTGAGCACCCCGACCAATGGCACAGCGGTGATCGAGGCGGATGGGCGCATCACCTTCACGCCGGATGCCGGTTTCGCCGGGGATACCAGCTTCACCTACCAGGTTTGTGACTCCGGGGCTGATGGCACGCCGCAGAATGCCGATGATCTGTGCGCAGCATCCGATGGCACGGTCCGTGTGCATGTCAACGGCGATTCCGAAGTGGTGGATGACACAGCGGCGGTAGATGAAGACAGCTCGGTGGACATTAGCGTGCTGGCGAATGACGAGACGCCTGGGGCTGCTGCGCCGGTGCTATCGCTGTTCACCCAGCCTGGGCATGGCACGGTCACGGACAATGGGGATGGCACCCTCAAGTACTGGCCAGATGCGGATTGGCACGGGAGCGACAGTTTCA
>CALCSH010000440.1 GCA_937893815.1 uncultured Anaerolineae bacterium
CTGGGTTATCGCGCCCTGGTGGTCGATGACGAAGCCGCGCTGGCCGATGTGGTCTTACCCGCACAGGCGCAGCAAGAGCGCGAGGGCACCTACACTTCGGGTGAGCGGCGCGCGCAGCGCTTCTACCCCGTGGTAAGCAGCAAGGGCGAGAGCAAAGCCGATTTCGATATTGCTGCTGAAATTGGCAATAGAACCGGTGTGGACCTCAAGGGACGCTTCCCTTCACTGGTTTTCCCGCAAATTTGCGCCGAAGTAAACGGTTATGCCGATTTGAGCTATGCCCAATTGGCCGAAGTCAACGAGCAGTGGCCCATTGTCAGCCGTGGCGATTTGTTCTATGGCGGCACATCCTACGAGAATAAGCAGGGGCTGGGGGTGCAGTTAGCTCCCCTGGGGGCAGAAAAAACTATTGCCACGGCAGCCACCCCCGGAGCGATTCCGCAGGCCGCATCCATCGCTGTGCCGGTCACGCGGCTCTACGATCAGGGCCAATTGGTCGGCGCTTCCGAGGTCTTGCAGCCCCGTCTGGCGCAGCCGTTTGTAATGGTCAACCCTGAAGATTCACAACAACTCAAAGTTACAGATGGTATGGTCGTTGGCCTGAGCGTGAATGGCAATCCATCTGTCGATGTTGTTGTGCTGGAAAACGACAGCGTGCCGCAAGGTTTTGCTCTCGTGCCGCGCAGTATGGGAATTCCGATTGAGCAGCCCAGCGAATTCACGTTGGGGATTGCTGAATCTGCCGTAGCCTAAACCGAGGTATCACATGGATCAAGCATTAATCATTGAATGGGTAATCAAAGCGGTCATTTTGCTGTTGTTTGGTGTGACCGGGTTTGCCTACCTCACACTGTATGAACGCCGGGCTTTGGCGCGCATTCAGGTGCGCATTGGCCCTAACCGCGCTGGCCCCTGGGGACTGTTGCAGCCGGTTGCCGACGGCATCAAACTGATTTTCAACCAGGAACTCATCCCCGCAAAAGCCGATAAAGTGCTGTTTATTCTGGCACCGATCATCACGGTGCTTCCGGCGCTAATCATCTGGGCGGTGATTCCCTGGGGGCGGCAGGTTATCATCGGTGGACGGGAGATCAACCTCTATCTGGCTGATGTCAGCGTTGGCGTCCTTTACCTGACCGCGGTGACTTCAATTGCCGTGTACGGGATTGTGATTGCCGGATGGTCATCGAATAACAAATATGCCATGTTGGGCGGCTTGCGCTCATCGGCGCAGATGGTCAGCTACGAGCTGGCTCTGGGCCTGTCGCTGATTGGCCCTATTCTGATGGCGGGGTCGATGAGTCTGGTAGATATTGTGGAAGCGCAAAAAGGAATCTGGTTTGCGCTGCCGCAATTCGTGGCTTTCATCATCTTCTTGATTGCTGGTCTGGCGGAGATCAACCGTGCGCCTTTCGATATGCCCGAAGC
>CALCSH010000441.1 GCA_937893815.1 uncultured Anaerolineae bacterium
CTTCTAGCATAACCACACGGTCTTGAATTTGGGCAATGGTATTTTTGTCTTTACGACGCTCATCATCGAGCCAGTCGATGCGTTTTTCGAGTTGTGATGCTTCCATATTCTATATCTCCTGAAATGGCAACTGCATGGCCTCGAATAGAAAGATTCCGGAAAAAAGAATTCTCTCCACGAGGGCGTTAGCCTGAGCAGTTGCCTGAAATGTTGAAAAATTATAGCATGAACACTCTACCCTAAGGTTTTGTAAAAACGGGAATTGAAGAGAGGACAGGGAGAAACCACTGAGGAAATAATCCCATAAGAAATAAGAGTAATATCCCTATCGTCAAAATTGCACGCGGTAATAGATAATGAGGAAAATCTCCTTCGCGATGGATTTCTTCCGAACCCATCACAAAGACAGCCAAAGTGCGCAATCCTCCGACCATCAGGCTGGCACTCCCCAATAGACTCAGTAGAATTGGCCAAATTCCTGAAAGCGTGAGCCGTTCCCAAAGAATTAGCAGCACAGGGAATCCCGCCAACAAAGGAATACCGGCAATTGAAAATTGCGCAATCACCACTGATCCGGCGATAATGGGAAAACGACGAGCCATGCCCTGCACGGAAGAGAAACGCAAATTCGGCGTCTGGGTTCGGATTACGGCAAGAGCAACTGCCCAGATAGCAAATGCAAGAATTCGATGCACGGAAAATACATAGAAAAGCTGGATACCATCCTCCAAACTGAGCATTAGGAAAATATGCCCAATTACAGCAACGAAGGTAAATCCAATCATGCGAGTTAGATCTTTCTGAAACGCAGCCCACAAACCACCTAATACCAACATCAACAAGCCCAGAAATTGAAGTATTCCTCGAATATTGAGCACTTCTTGTAACCCAGGGTAGCGATGTAAAAACCCGAAAGCATATTGGGTCTCTACACTCAGCAAAAGAGAGACAACAAATGCAGCAATAAAGGGGTTAGCTTTTTCAAAAAGCATCGGTATCCAACTGTGGAACGGAAATACACCAAATTGAAAAGCAAAACCCAATGCTAAGAAGATAGCCGCGCGAATAATATCTACGAGCGCCCCAGACTCAATTTGAACATTACCGAGAAACCAGGAAGCCAATAGAATCAATGGCATGCCCAATGTTTGATAGATCAGAAAACGCACCACGCCGCGGTTAATACGCTCCCCAACATTGACAAGCATAAAAACGGAAATCAGAATTGCGATTTCAATCAACAATGCGGCAAATAGCGGCGGCTCAACGGCCAATGCCGCCAGGAAAACCGCGACGATCAGCAGGCCCAAGGGAGCAAATAACCGCGGCACCCGTACAGTGGTTGCACCCACCAACCAAAATAACAGCACGCTGTAGAAATACATGATGCTCGGTCTATCGCTATCCGCAATTACCAATTGACGTCCCGCCACGTTGAGTTGCGGTTGTATTTTAAATGCCGTTGACCCCACAATAATGACTTCATCCACTTTCAGCTGCCAGGCTAGCAATGCCAACAATACAGCGAGAAAGATTCCACTGAATAATACCAATTTCCGCTGGTACGAGAAGATAATCATCAGGCCAGCCATCACGATCGGGAAGACAATCCAAATTAACGGCGCGCTCATTCTTCACGCTCCATGAGGGGAGCAACCCGCAAGTATGCGGCTGTGAATGCCAAACTCAACGTAATCGCCGCCAAAATCGCGTTTACCAATAAAGCTGTCTCCATGGTTGCATAGAAAATTTCAAACCCAGAGAGCACCGTCATCAAAGCCAAAACGCTGCGAATCGGCTGGGCTGTCAACCCTAAATGGAGCAATCCCATGCCTATCAGGATTAGACCGGCCTGGATTTGTAGGTTGGCCGCTCGCAGGAGCCAGCGGGCGGCATCCGATGTAGCCGAAAATGCAAAAAACAGCACAAAGCCAGCCATAAACAAGCGGAACAGAATCCCGCTCACAGATGAACCTAATTCATCTTCCCAGGCATCAACTTGTTCGGCGAGTCCGAGACCCAATACTGCGGCCGCCATCCAGCCAGCAATCAATTTGATCGCCGCGTACTCAATCGGCCAGGAGATCATAATCAATATAAAAACGGCCAGATATTGCGCACCCAGGGCGCTGATGCTCACACGCCAATTTCGGCTAACCAACAGCAAAATTGATGTGAGAGCCACCAAAGCAACAGCAAAAGGAGCAATTGGAGCGATACTCATGAGTTAGCCCGCTCCACCACTCTGCTGCATAACAGATACCAGCAGAATTAACACCAGGATGGCCCACACAATGCCTCCCTCACCTTCAAATATTTGGGAGAGAATGTCAAAGCCGCGGGCAAAAGATCGGTAAAGCCACCAAAAGGCGCGATACATCCATTCTAATGAGAGGGTACTGCGTACAGCCGAAAAGATGGTGTGGTGAAAAGAAATACCGCGTCGAAATACTACAGCAATTCCTGCAACAACAGCAACCACTATAAATCCGCTCCACCAGACGAATGCGTTGACCGGCGCGGCCGGTTTAAGCGCTCCGATGGCCCAGGCAATTCCCCAATAATTCAATAACAGCAATAGCAACCCCAAAGGGTAAAGTATCTTCATCCAGGGTTCGATGCTCTCGGTCTTTTGTTGCGCCTGCCTGGCATGGCGATAATAGCCGAGCAGTAGTAGTGCATGGGCAACCACAAATGCGGCAACAAAACCAATATTCACTTTCCCATACAAGCTCACCCCTTGCCAAAGCGGCGAATATGGCAATCCAGATAAGCTCACCAAACTTATCAGTGCAAGTACAAAAACAGCACGCGCCCGATGAGAAGCTAAAAACAAGATACCCCCAGATGCCAATAAAGCCGTTCCCCAGGCGATACTTGCGGAAGGCATGCCACGCACTGTGGCGATCAGAGAAAAGGATGCCATTCCTAGAATCCAAAATGGGCGTCCATCTAATTCGTCTTTGGCTTGTGTCCAGGCGAACCCGCTGTAGAATGCGGCCAGCACAGCCACCCCCAGCAAATATGGCTGCCAGTTTTCAGGTACACCAACCACGGCGAGACGCGCCAAAACAACAAGGGAGCTGGCCACAGACGCCAGTCGGACAATTGTCCCCAAACCGCGGCGCAGCGGTGGCTCCTGGAAAAAAGGCTGATGCGGGGGCAGCACCCCCAAACGCAGCCCTACGGCCAGTAATAAAATTCCGCTAATATCGGTGGGGATATTTTTGAAAGTCAGGTATTCGCCGCGCGCCTGCGCCACCATTGCGCCGGTGAGCAGCACAAATATCCCCATCAGGCGCACGGAGAAGGTAATCACGATTCGTTCTCGCTGCTGGCTGTCGGACACACGCTGCAAGAGCATAACTACCTCTGCTAGATCCATCATCGCCCAGGCAAGCATCAGAGTGAGCGGATTTTCTGCCAAAATAGCTAACAAGCTCAAACCAGCGATGCCCAACGTGGCCGCCCAGGCTTGAGGGTCCACCTCATCCACCTGAACAACATCCGTCAGAAAGATGGACAGAGGGTACACGGCTAGAATCGCGGCATAGATCCATGAAATATCGTCCAGCAGCAACGTCGGCGTAAATGAAAAATACACTTGCGGCTGCCAGCGCATCAATATAATTTGAATCGGCAGTTGGATGCGCGAAAACAGCACCAACACCCAAACCGATAGCGCTGCGCCCAATGCAAAAAACCAAAGAAAACCGGTACGCAGTTTGGTTTTTTCAAGTGCCAGTATCACGATAGGGGAGACAAAAAGGAGTACGATAGCAATCAATAGCAACATGTGATTTTTCGCAACGAAGAATAATAGCGTAGCGCTATCACTCCGGCAAGAGCATTTCTTTCACTTCGACCACACCGTCTGTATCCACTTTTTCAAGCATTTCACGCACACTTTCACCCAGCAATGGATGCAGAACGTCGGGGGCTAGATCAGCCAGCGGAACCAGCACAAAGGCCCGTTCGTGAAGGTGTTCATGCGGAATCTGTAAATCATCCCTGTTGACAATCTGCTTGCCGTAAAAAAGTATATCCAAATCTACCTGACGCGGCCCGTAACGGATGGATGGTTTGCGGCCCAGGCGGACTTCGATCTCCTTGATGTAGTGCAGCAATTCAATAGGGAGCAACTCGGTTCGAACGTGGATAACCTGATTCAAAAATGGGGGCTGGTCGGTGATACCCCAGGGAGGTGTTTCATACACCGGGGATTCTGCAACCACCTGCACAGTTGGCGGCAGCGCCTGGCGTGCATTTCGTAAATTTTCCATTCGATTCCCAAGATTAGTGCCCAGGGCAATATAAATCATCTGTTCCATAAAAATCCGCAATTTCTCAAACAAAAGATCCGCAGTATGGGTTTCCAAAAATGTATGACCTTAAAGATACCATAATCGGCCCCAAGATTGTCAAAACCCAACCAGCAGACTACAATACTTCTATCAACCCTATCACAACCAGGACACAACGATGGCACAAGCTACCTTTCATTTTCCAAAAGGATTTCTCTGGGGCACGGCTACCGCTTCACATCAGGTAGAAGGCAACAACACCAACAACAACTGGCACTATTGGGAACAAGAAGGCCATATCGTTGATGGGCATTCTTGCGGCCTGGCCTGCGATTGGTGGGGCGGGCGCTGGCGGGAAGACTTTGATCGCGCTGCGGAATCCGGTCAAAATACGCACCGACTTTCGATCGAGTGGAGCCGCGTGCAGCCCGCCATGGATCGCTGGAACGATGACGCCCTCGACCACTACCGCCAGATGCTACGCGGCCTGAAAGAACGTGGCATGACTCCCATGGTGACGCTGCATCACTTCAGCGATCCGCTATGGCTGATGCATCTTGGCGGCTGGGAGCACGATGCTGTTGTTTCATATTTTGAAGCCTATGTGCGCAAAGTGGTGGAGGCGCTAGGCGATCACACACAACTTTGGTGTACGATCAACGAGCCCAATGTATACGCTTCAATCGGATATATTTTCGGCGAATTCCCCCCCGGCAAGAAAGATATGGGAGCCGCCTTCAAAGTGATGACGAATCTGGTGCGCGGGCATGCCGCAGCCTATCATGCCATTCATCAACTCCAGCCCGAAGCCCGCGTCGGCATGGCGATTAATTACCGCGGTATGTTACCTGCACGCCAATGGCTGCCCCCGGATCGCTGGATTGCCAGATTGCTCTCGCGCTTGTATAACGATTTCTTTCCGCAGGCGGTTTACGATGGTGTACTACGCTTCATCGGCAAGCGCCAGCGCATGGCCGGAATCAAAGGTACCCAAGATTTTCTAGGCATCAATTACTATACCCGCGAGTTGGTTGCCTTTTCGCCATTCGCTGCCGGGGATCTTTTCCATAAACGCTACTACGAACCCGGTTCTGAACTCAGCCCTACCGGTTTTATCGCCAATCAACCTGATGGGTTTTACCAGGCACTCCAGTGGGGCTTGCAATATAACACGCCGATCTTTGTTACAGAGAACGGCGTCGAAGACCCCGAAGATAGCATGCGCCGCCGATATCTGATTCAGCATATTCATCAGCTCTGGCGGGGCATCAATTTCAACTGGCCAATCGAGGGCTATTATCATTGGAGTCTGGTGGACAACTTCGAGTGGGAGCGCGGCTGGACGCAGCGTTTTGGCCTGTGGGAATTGGATACTGAAACACAGGCTCGCCGCAAGCGCCCTAGCGCTGATCTATTTGCCGACATCTGCACCCAAAACGCACTATCATCTGAAATGGTCGTTAAATTTTCCCCGGAGCTTTCAGAAATACTATTCCCAGGGTAGCGTTTATGGTATAATCCCGCTCGCTATCGGGGAAATATTTACACAAACGAATAATGGAGAGGTCGCATAGTCCGGCCTAGTGCGCGCGCCTGGAGAGCGCGTATACCGCAAGGTATCGCGGGTTCGAATCCCGCCCTCTCCGCTAAAAAACCCCATCGAAAGACGGGGTTTTTGCTTATATGACTCCACTGAAAAACTACCGTGCAGGTGTTCCCGCCGGAATATATGGGGGTGGTGGCTTCGCCA
>CALCSH010000442.1 GCA_937893815.1 uncultured Anaerolineae bacterium
CATATATTCCGGCGGACATCTCCGTCATCGGCTTTTTGCAGTAGAGTCATTAAAGGAACCACTTGGATTTGTTGGAGCAAGCTCGCCAGTGGGATTTGTATGGCGAACCCGAACCCACCTGGGTGGCCGGTGCGCTAATCGAGTGGCAGCTTTCATAGAGTAGATCCGAAAAAAAGAGTGTGAGTGGAGGGCGTAGCCCTCCACTCACACTCTTTTTTTCGGCTTCCTGTTGCGTTCTAGGGTGTAGGGGTGAATTGCAATCCCTCGGGGGTGGAGATTACTCGAATGGTATCGCCCACCTTCAAATTCCCGGAGAGCACTTCCAAAGCCAGGGGGTCTTGTAGTTCCCTTTGGATGGCGCGCCGCAACGGACGCGCCCCATAGTCGGGGTCATACCCCACATCTGTCAGATAGGTGCGGGCTTCGGGAGTGACTTCGAGTTGATAGCCTTTGGCCTTGAGCAAACCTTCCACACGCTGCAGTTGAATATCGACAATTTCTCGCAGATTTTCTCGGCTCAGGGTATGGAAAACAACGGTCTCGTCCACGCGGTTGAGAAATTCAGGACGAAAATGGAATTGTAATACACTGTTCAGCGTGGCGCGGTCAATGGTGAAGTTTTCGTCTTTGCCCAGCCACAACTCGTTGCCCAGATTGGATGTCATGATAATCACCGTATTGCGGAAATCGACTGTACGACCCTGCCCGTCGGTCAGGCGGCCATCATCGAGCAGTTGCAGCAAGACGTTGAATACTTCGGGATGCGCTTTCTCGATTTCGTCGAACAGCACCACACTGTAAGGGCGACGGCGCACGGCCTCGGTGAGTTGTCCGCCCTCATTCGAGAGCGGGTCTGGTAAACAGCCAGGAGGAGAGCAAAAACGCGATGATCCACATGCCTTGTTCTTGATATGGACGCACGGGCAAACCGCGCACCGACATGGAAACTGAAATCAGAATGGCCCCACCGACCGTCAGCACACTCGTGAAGAGCATCCAGACGCGCTTGCTCTTGCCGACGAGCGTTTCGAGTATGTTTACGGGAATAGGGAAGCCGTTCTCATTGTTCATGGATTGTTCTCTCTACTGGTAAACGTGGATACCTGGCCTTGCGTGTTAACGATAAAAAGTTGGTCGCCATAGAGTTGCATCCCGGCAGGCGCGGTTATACCGCTGTGGAAGGTAGCCACCAGGCTGCCGCTGCTCGCCTCGTAGACCTGGAGATCGCCATTCGCCAACAATGCCCAAATGCGCGCCTCGCTCAGGATAGGGGCACTGGCAAGGGGTTGCGGTAGTATGGCCTGCCATTGCGCTGTGGCGTCGCCGATATTCCAGGCCATGAGATGGTCTTCATCGGCCAGCCAGAGCACATCGTCCGCAGCTTGCATCCACACCAAAGCGGAGTCGTGCGTGGTCTGCCATTGGATTTCGCCGTTGGCGGCGTTGAGGGCGCTGACTTGCTGCGCATCGTTGCGCACGATGACAATATCGGCATTGGCGGTGATGGCGAGCAGACTTCCTTCCAGGGTGGCATTCGCCCAACGCAACTGGCCCTCGGCGGCAGACAGCGCGTACAGACGCGCATCCCCGGGTGCGCGACTGCCCACATACAGCGAGTCGCCGCCGCGCGCCGCCTGGGTGAGGGCCGCGCTTTGGGTTTCGAATTGCCATAACACCGCGCCTGTGGCCGCATTCAGGGCGTACACGATGGCGGGCTCCGGGCTGCCCGTGGCCGGGCTGGTGACGGTGAAGAGAATATAGCGGTCGAGCAGGGGCGCGTCGAGTACTTCGCCGCTGAGTTGGGTATCCCATTCGGGGACGCCGCGTTTATAGGTGAGCGCAAATACTCGCCCGTTTTCGCCTGCCAGCATGATCGTATCGAAGGTGGCGGTCAGGCTGCCGGGCCAGAGTACGGCGGGGGTTTCTAGATTCCATTTTTCTTCACCGTTGCGAGTGTCGAGCGCAATCAGTTGCTGGTTGGCAGTGATGATGACGAAGGTCGA
>CALCSH010000443.1 GCA_937893815.1 uncultured Anaerolineae bacterium
CTCCCCGTGGTAGTTGTCCAGATTTTAGCGAAAAACGTTGTTCCAATCAGGAGGTAATCAAGCGAGGCAGAAAAATACATGACTTCATAGCCTGCTTCTATCAGATATTTTTTTGTAAAAACTTCAACAGCTTCGGGGGTAAATCAAGTTTTGTAACCCAAACGATCAAACTCTCCCCACAGACATCCCTTCATAATTCTGGCATACTCGTAACAAATATTAAAAATCCAACGAACAGTACCGTTGTTTTAGGATAACTGCGCAACTTCGAACAGAAAGTGGCCGATAAGGTGGTATGCATGAAGGCCGCCCTCAGTGCACACTCATCTTTCTCGGAATTTTCTTTGCGAAAGCACAAACTTGAGCAGCAACGTTTTGGGATGCTACTATGCTTGAAAAAATAAACCCTACCAAGGAAACGCACCCCTTGATCTTGATCGTCGAGGATCATACCGATTTACGAGTGCGGTTGCATTCCTGGCTCGGGATTTTGTATACCCAATACCAGATTTACGAAGCCCAAAGCGCCGAAGATGCACTGGATACCATCAAAGAATACCCTGTCGACCTAATTCTCATGGATATCGGTCTGCCAGGGATGAATGGTATTGAAGCAACCCAGATCATCAAACAACTCAACCCAAAAATGAAGATCATCGTTACCACCCAATTGGCTGGCACCGAGCACGAACAGGCCGCTCTGAAAGCCGGGGCGGCAGCCTTCATCCCCAAAGATCAATTATTCCGCGCCTTGGTACCGGCAATGGATCAGTTATTATCTGCGGAATAGCCAAATAGATTTCAAAGTGCTGGACCCTGCATAAATATCTGATTTCTCATAGCAACTATCTTTTGCCCGTGCTCCAAATGCTGAGTCTTCTATCATCTAGCCAGCGAAATCCGGCACCCGCAGAATCCCTGCGAGTTCTTACAGAACGTGTATGGCAAATAACCGCCCATGAAATTTCGTCTCACCATCACCCCAAAATTGACGCTGGTTTTCGTGCTTTTTGCCCTGACGTTGCTGGCTGGCATCAGTTCCTTTGCAATCTACTATAGCAGCGTGTCTTTGCAGGCGGCAGTTTCTTCTGAGCTTCAAGCCTCTGCCATTGAGAAACAGGGGACGTTAACCAACTGGGTGAAAGATAAACAATCGGCTATTCAATCGCTGACCGGAAATGCTCATATTCTCGCTGATTTGGAAATGCTGATAAGGAATGCGCCAGATTCACAGGGTTGGAATGTTTTTCACCAACATTTGATCGAACAATTGGAACCGTGGACAGGCAATGGGCGCGAATTTATAACCCTGATGATTATTGAGCCAGGCACCGGGAAAGTACTGGTTGCTACGAACTCGCTCGATGAGGGCAAGTTCCGGGAAAATATGGCGTATTTTATATATGGTCAATTTGGCGCTTACGTACAAAATCCCTATTACTCGCCGCATTTACAGGGCCTGGCGATGACAATTTCGGCACCCATCTATGTCGATGACCGTTTGATCGGCGTGCTGGCTGGGCGTTTGTACATCGAGGAGATGAATGAGATCATCTCCCTGCGCTCGGGATTACGGAACAGTGATGAGGCCTATTTGGCCAATACGGCCAGCCTGTTTGTGACCCAGCCGCGCCTGATGGAAGACGAAGCCGTATTGCGCCGCGGAGTGCATACCGAGCATGTAAATGCCTGTCTGGCGGGGAACAGTGGGGTGATGTTGACGGATGATTACCGCGATGTACCTGTGATCGCCGCATATCGCTGGTTGACAGAGCGTCAATTATGTCTGGTCGTCAAACTAGATCGGGCGGAAGCCCTTTCCCCCGGGCGTCAATTTGGGATGCAGATGCTGGTCGTTAGCGGGATGGCTCTGCTGCTGGCCGCTGGATTGGGATTATGGCTATCGAGCTCCATCACCCGTCCGGTGCACAAACTGGCTCAAGGCGCTCGTCAGATCGGTCAGGGCAACCTGGATTACCACATCCAATCCCATACCAAGGATGAATTGGGGTGTCTAGCAGAAACTTTCAATGAAATGGGCGCCGATTTAAAGAAATCTCTGGGGGAGACGGCGCGCAACCAACGTCTCATCCTGGCAT
>CALCSH010000444.1 GCA_937893815.1 uncultured Anaerolineae bacterium
GGTGAAACTGAATGAATACCTGGCCGGGTTAGGTCAACTGATCCGTTTGGTACGACCGAAAAAAGAATAATAATCCAAAGTACGGCAAAGGAGTGATAAAAATGTCAAATGATAGTAATGAATTCGGCGCTTTCCTTTCAGGATTAGTGCTTGGCGGATTGGTTGGAGCGGCCGCGGCTTTATTATTGGCGCCTCAATCGGGCGAAGAAACCCGAACCATTATTCGCGAGAAAAGCATTGAATTGAAGGACTTGGCCGAAGAAAAAACGACCGAAGTGCGCACCCAGGCTGAAGCCAAACTTGGCGAGGCGCGCACACAAGCTGAGGCAAAAGTAGCTGAGGCTCGACAACAAGCAGAACGAATTGCTCAGGAAGCGAAAGCAAAGGCCGATGAACTGCGCCAGCAGGGACAGGTTGTGCTTGAAGAGCAGAAATCGAAAATTGAAGAAGCGATCGAAACCGGTAAGAAGAAAATCGCGAAAAAAGATGCTCCCGCGGACGAAGCGGCGGTATAGCTCATTGACAGTACCGGCAACAGAAATCGCTCCCACTCGGGGGCGATTTTGTTTAACGACCTTTACTCGCTATGAGGAAGCCAGGAAATCAGGAAAACGCTGCTCCTGGTTTCCTGATTGAAACACGATAGTTTGCGCATCTGTTCAAGCTTTTGTTGGCGACCACAATATTTTGAGAAAATGCTTTGTTTTTAGGCTCATGAAATCACGGTTGCGTTGGCCCAGGTAGATTCTGATATAATCCCGCGCATGAATGAGAATGTCTTTAGCAAATGGAAAACTGGTCTGACGCGCACGCGTAAAACTACCTTTGGGCGAATCGCCAATATGCTGGGGGCCAGCGAAATTGATGCCGACACCTGGGATGAGTTGGAGGCGCTCTTTATCCAGGCCGATATGGGTCTGGAAACCACCGAAGAAATCATCGAAGCCTTGAAGCGGATTCAGCAGCAACAGGGTCTGACACGCACCGATGAGCTACGCGCAAGCATCAAAACAGAACTGATTGCCCGCCTGGATGTGCCGCCGCCAATTAATTTTGACGCGCAACCGAGTGTGATTTTAGTCGTCGGCGTTAATGGTTCTGGGAAAACCACCACGATGGCGAAATTAGGCCAGCGATTTCAACAGCAGGGTAAAAAAGTTATATTTGGCGCCGCCGATACATTCCGTGCTGCGGCCATCGAACAACTACAAATTTGGGGGGAGCGCTTGAATATCCCGGTGATTGCCGGGCAGTCCGAAGGCGATCAAGGGGCTGTGGCTTTTGATACGATACAGGCCGCCATTGCCCGTAAGGCCGATATCGCCATGATTGACACAGCCGGGCGTTTGCACACGCGCTTCAATCTGATGGAAGAACTTAAAAAAGTCAAGCGCGTGGTTACAAAAGCCCTGCCCGGCGCGCCGCATGCCGTCTGGTTGGTAATGGATGCCAACACCGGTCAAAATGCCTTGCATCAGGCGCGGGCCTTTAAAGATACGGTGGATGTAACGGGCGTGATTCTGGCCAAACTGGATTCGTCGGCGCGCGGCGGCATGGCTTTTGCCATCCAGCGCGAGTTAGGGTTGCCGATCTTTTTTGCCGGGCTGGGTGAAAAAGCCGAAGATTTAGCCCCCTTTGACCCTGAAGCCTTTGTAGAAGGCATTTTGGCTGATTTCTGATGATGAAACTCAAACGCTATAAAAAGGACATGGAGCACAGTTATACCTTTGGCGTGTTTCCCACTCTTGAACTGTTGACGCATCGCAAACAGGATGTGCTTGGAGTCTGGCTGCACCCTCGGGGTAGTCAGAACAGCGGTGTTACCAAAATCGAGCAGATTTGCCAGAAAAACGCCATCCCGGTTGAAATCCACGAGAAAATCTTCAATCGTATTGGTGCGCGTGAGAACGATTATGCCATCGGCGTTGTACGCAAATATGCCGCGCCGCTGAGTGCCGCTGCCAATCACATCGTACTCGTCAACCCGGAGAGCCGAGGCAACCTGGGGACGATCCTCCGCACCATGTTAGGATTTGGCTTTCACGATCTGGCTGTGATCGAGCCTGGGGTGGATATATTTCACCCCGATGTGCTGCGTGCATCAATGGGGGCATTGTGCCAGTTGCGTTTTGAGTATTTCACTGATTTTGACACATACCGATCTGCGTATAGTCATAATATTTACACACTGATAACCGATGGAGGAACACTGCTCTCAGAAGGGAGATTCGAAACTCCTTTTGGGTTGGTTTTTGGCAGCGAGAGCAGCGGCTTACCCCCGGAGTATCGCCAGTTTGGTACCAGTTTGCGAATTCCCCAAAGCGGAGCGATTGATTCGCTGAATTTGAGTATTGCCGTGGGTGTGACGTTGTTTCAGGCGTCACTGGCACAAGTTGGATGATCTGCATATAATAGACCCCAGACTGCGGGCAGCCGGGACTGGCTCTCTATTCAGAAAAAATCGAGGTAATCGCTATGGAAGAAATGATCGCTCGTCTCCGTGATAGTGAGACAAAAATTCAGAATCTCCTGGTGCGTCTTTGACGTAGCTTCACGGGAAGAACGTCTCAAAGAACTAAAGAAAAAATCCGAAGCTCAAGACCTTTGGGATTCCCCCAAAAAAGCCCAAAAACTGATGAAAGAACTCTCCGGTTTGCAAGAGAGCATCAACAGTTGGCATAAATTACAAAACCGTTTGGCTGACGCGCTGGAATTAAGCGAATTGGGTGACGATTCGCTGTATGAAGATTTAGCTACGGAAACAGACGCCATTGAGAAAGAAGTCGAGCAGCGCGAGTTCAGGGCTATGCTCTCGGGCGAATATGATAAAGGCAATGCGCTATTAGCGATTCACGCCGGAGCAGGTGGCACTGATTCGCAAGATTGGGCCGAAATGTTGCAACGCATGTACCTGCGCTGGATTGAGCGCAGCGGGTATAAGGCTGAAATCGTCGATTTTACACCCGGCGAGGAAGCAGGTATAAAAAGTGTCACGATCGCTGTGGATGGGCGCTATGCTTATGGGTATCTACGCTCCGAGAAGGGGGTGCATCGGCTGGTGCGTATTTCGCCCTTTGACTCCAATAGTCGGCGACATACCTCGTTTGCCCTCATTGAAGTGCTGCCCCAGGTCGATGACGATGTCGATTTAGAGATCAATCCCAACGATATCAAAATTGATACCTTTAAATCGGGTGGAGCGGGCGGTCAGAGCGTGCAGAAAAATGATACTGCCGTACGCATCACTCACTTGCCTACCGGAATCGTGGCAAGTTGCCAGAACGAACGCTCACAAGGGCAGAATCGTGAAATGGCAATGAAAGTGCTGAAGGCACGTTTGTTGGAAGTCAAAGAGAAAGAAAAAGCAGAAAAGATAGACGAATTACGTGGCGAATATACCAAAGCCGAGTGGGGTAGCCAGATTCGCTCATATGTGCTGCATCCCTACAAAATGGTCAAAGATCACCGTACAAACCACGAAGCCGGCAATGCCGAAGGCGTGCTCGATGGCGATCTGGATGGTTTTATCGAGGCGTATTTGCGAGAAAATGTTGGTGAATGATAAGCTGCTGGGAAGTTGTTGACAGTGTTTTTTTTCGATTCCACCCTTGACAGACCACCGGGCTGTCCGTATAATCCACGGGCTATTTTTAACGCGCCAGCGCGCTAATCAACGGTTCAATTGTAAGCAGGAGTAAGATCATGGCTGTTCCCAAGCAACGTACTGCTAAATCGCGGCGTGACCGCCGCCGCTCGCACGATGCACTCAAAGCCAAAAGCCTGGTGCAGTGCAGCAATTGCGGTGAAAAACGACTACCCCATCACGTCTGCCCTAACTGTGGGCACTACAAAGGACGCGAAGTCGTCGTGATTGAAGAGTAAATTGTCAAATGAGCCGTGACTTTTGCGGCTCATTGGCGTTAATACAATAGAATCATCGCTGACCGGGCTGATGCCCGGTTTTTGCTTAACAAGGAGTTGATAACATGCAAGCAGAAAAAATAGCGTTTCTATTTCCAGGGCAGGGTTCGCAATTTATGGGTATGGGAGAATCATTAACGCAATCATTCAGCGTTGCTCGTGATACCTATGCCGAAGCTGAAAATATTCTCGATACCCCGATTTCCCGCATCTCCTGGTTTGGGCCGGAAGAAGAACTTAACGACACAGCCAATACGCAGCCCGCTTTATTGGTGCACTCTGTGGCCGCCTGGCGCGTATTACGCGATCTTCGGCCAGATATTGTCGCGGCTTTTGTCGCCGGTCATTCGTTGGGAGAATTAAGCGCCCTGGTCGCGGCGGGAGCACTGCCTTTTTCCTCGGCGTTGCAATTGGTGAGGCAGCGCGGCCAATTGATGAAGGGCGCGGGCGAACATTCGCCTGGAGGCATGGCTGCCGTGTTGGGGCTGGAACTTGCCTCCCTGGATGCGATCTGCGCCCAGGCCAGTACCCCTACCGAGATCGTCCAAATTGCCAACGATAACTGCCCGGGGCAGGTGGTCATATCGGGGGCAGAATCCGCTCTTGAGCGCGCCATGATTGCCGCTTCGGAAGCAGGCGCTAAACGTGTGGTGAAGCTGGCTGTCAGCATAGCCGCCCATTCCCCCCTCATGTCTCAAGCGCAACATCAATTCAATCAGGCAGTAAATGAAGCGCCGATCGAAACCCCACAGATTCCGATCATTGGCAACGTTAGCGCCCGGCCATTGAGCACGCCCGATCAGGTGCGCGCCGATCTGCAAGCACAACTCACGGCACGCGTTCGTTGGACGGAGAGCATTGAATATATCCGCGCGCAGGGTGTGGAGATGTTCATAGAACTCGGCAGCGGCGATGTTTTGTCGAGCCTGGTGAAACGCATCGATCGCAAAACCACGCGTATTGCACTGGGCACGCTGGAAGATTTCGAAAAATATGATTCGGTGGATCCGAGCGCAGAATGAAAAATCGGCTTGGTTGTCTTGCGGTATAATAAACCAGCTATTTGAGGAGAATTATGTCGATTTCGGGAAAACCATTTGAAGGACAAGTTGCCATTGTGACGGGTGGTTCGCGTGGTATTGGCAAAGCGATTGCCAGCAAGTTGGCCGCGGACGGCGCTGATGTTGTCATTATCAGCCGCAGCCTTGAAGCGGCTCAGGTGACAGCGGATGAAATTGCCGCCGCCAGCGGAAATAAGATTGTGGCCTACGCACTGGATGTTGCTAATTTTGAGCAAGCCCAGGAAATGGCAACACAGATCAAAACCGATTTCGGACGCATTGATATTTTGATCAATAATGCCGGTATAACGCGTGACAATATCATCATGCGCTTGAATGAATCCGATTGGGATGATGTCATCGATATTAACTTGAAGGGCACATTCAACTGTTCGAAGGCAGTGATCCGCACCATGATGAAGCAGCGCTATGGACGGATTGTCAATATCACCTCCGTTTCGGGACAGGCAGGCCAGGTTGGGCAAACGAATTATTCGGCATCGAAAGCTGGGATGATCGGCCTGACAAAGGCACTCGCCCGCGAGGTTGCTTCGCGCGGGATTACCGTCAACGCGGTAGCGCCAGGATTTATTCCCACGGCACTCACGAAAGATCTGCCCGAAGAATTGAATGCCCAAATTTTGAACGCTACCCCGATGGGGCGCATGGGAACGCCGGAAGAAGTAGCCTATGCCGCCATATTTTTGGCTTCCGCTCAGGCATCATATATTACGGGCCAGGTGATTGGTGTCGATGGCGGCATGGTAATGATGTAGTTGCCCCATCGGGCTTGATCTTTTTACGGTATTCTGAAGCCCGGACTGATCTGAATAGGATATAACCGGAATGGTAATGAGAGAAAATAATATGTCTACCACAACTCGACCCCCAGGAAAAACGACCGTTGCTACCAGTGTTTTGCTCACCATAGCTGGCCTCACTACGTTGAAGGTTGACGGAGTCAGCCGGATGTGCCAGATTCCCGGTGGTGTCAATCGCCTATTCCAGAAAGGTGATTATCGGGATGGCGTGCAGGTGAAAATTGAAGATGATCGCGTCTATGCAGATCTGTACGTCGTTTTACAGCACGGTGTTAACATTCGTGATGTAAGCCGCAATATTCAACAGGCCGTTCAGCGTGCTTTCGCCGAAATGGTAGGCATGGAAGTCGGGCGCATCAATGTTCATATTGAGAATATTGATTATCCCGGATTTGCCGAGAATCCCGCGGAGGAAGCGAATATCGAATGAAACCACGCACTCGTGCCCGAGGCACAGCGCTCCAGATTCTTTTTGAAGTGGACCTGGTCGATCATCTTTTAGGTACTGCCATAAAATACCGCTTGGATGAAGTAAATCTCGATGATCGTCTAGCGGAATTTGCGGCGAATATTGCCCGTAGTGTTTGGCCGTTGAAAGATCAGTTAGATGCGTTTATCGCCGTACATGCCCCGGAGTGGCCGCTGGAGCAGGTAGCAATTATTGACCGCAATATTTTACGCATTGCGCTTTGGGAATTTGCAGTCAGCACCGAGACGCCCGTAAAGGTGGCGATTAACGAAGCTGTGGAATTGGCAAAAACCTTTGGTTCAGAGAGCAGCCCGCGTTTTGTCAATGGTGTCTTGGGGAGCTTGGCGGCGCGCCAGAACGAGCTTCGCCAGGCTTTGGCTGCCTTTTCTTCAATGGACTAAGCAGAGTATTCTGTGAATACTCTTTTGGGCTTTTTCTGTTGTTGCATACGTCTTGAAATTCGATCATAAAGAAACATATGGATATTCTTGGTATCGGCCCACTGGAAATAGTTTTCATTTTGGTTATTGCGCTGATAATTTTTGGCCCCAATGATCTTGTTCAAACTGGAAAAAGTGCCGGGAAATTTTTGCGAAAAATCGTAAAATCACCGGAATGGGGTACCTTTCAACAAGCTTCAAAAGAAGTTCGCAATTTGCCAACTCGTCTGATGCGTGAAGCGGGGATTGACGAGTTAGAGAATGAAATTGGCAGTATCAAACCCCCGAAGGTCAATTTGTCGAAAAATAATTTAGACGCCAAAATTTCTTCGTGGGTAACGACACCGGTCATGAATGATAGTGAAATATCAGCCCAGACCATATCGACCCCCCCAGCGTCTCCACCCACTGAGACGGAAACCGAATCTGAGTCTGAAAGCTAATCCTATGCGTCGATTTTTCACTTCTATCTGGCGTGTCTTTACCGCGCCGTTCCGCTGGATCGGTAAGATCGTCGGAAATGTACGTGCATTTTTTATGGACGAACCCGAAGATGCGCCCTTACCCGACGCTTTTGCCAAAGCCATCCAACAGCCCGTTGGTATTCTCGAACACCTGGATGCACTTCGTAAACATCTTTTTCGGGCGATTATTGTACTGGTTGTAGCGACGGCTTTCGCTTTCATCTTTATTCAGGATTTATTAGCATGGCTGACACAACCGATTGGTGGGCTGGATTCACTGCAGGCCATTGAAGTTACGGAACCTTTGGGGGTCGCCATGCGCGTTGCCCTGCTGGCTGGTTTCGCGATCGCCATGCCCTATATTGCATTTGAGTTGTGGCTATTTGCCGGGCCGGGCTTGAAACGCAGCGCTCGTTTGCGCGGTCTTTTCTCTATACCGTTGGTGGTAGTGTTCTTTGTCTCTGGTATGGCTTTTGCCTATTATGTGATGCTGCCAACCGCGCTTCCCTTCTTGCTGAACTTTTTAGGCATCCCCGCCGTGGTACGCCCAGATTCGTATATCCGTTTTTCTACCGGATTAATGTTTTGGATCGGGGTATCTTTCCAGTTTCCGTTGGTTATTTTTGCTCTGGCGGGTATGGGGTTGGTGAAGGCCCATACGCTGGCGAAAAACTGGCGCATCGCAGTCATTCTCATTGCGGTGCTTGCCGCTGCGATTACACCCACAATTGACCCTGTTAATATGGGGCTGGTGATGGGGCCAATGATCTTGTTGTATTTTCTGAGTATTGGTCTGGCCTACCTTGCGCAGGGCCGCCGCGAGAAAGAAACTGACTAAACAAATAACGACCTGATTTCAGCCAGGTCGTTATTTGTTTAGCGTAGTTTGGAGCCTGTTGAAGAATACTGGCAAAAAAATAATACTTGATCGCATGGAGTCAATCACTTTGGGTTTCTGGGAATACCCCTAAATGTGGGGGCAGTTCCCAAAGAGCCATCACTTTGTGGTCAACCGCCGCACGGGGCGGATTTCGTACAAACGCTAGGAGGATACTGCATCATGAGACCTGTGTATGCCATTTCGGGGGGGGTATCAAAATTTGCCAAGTCAAGACCAGACAAAACCTTCGCAGCCATTGTAAAAGAAGCTTACGATTATGCGATTAATGATATCGGTCTGGATTTCCCGACATTCACCCGGCTGGTGGATGGCTCGGTGGCTTCCTATTTCTCCGACCATTTTAGCCGCCAGTTGATGGCGGCCATCATGGCACAAGATTATTTGGGCCTGATCCCAAAACCCAGCCATCGCGTGGAAGGCGGTGGAGCCACCGGTGGATTGTGCTTTCAAGAGGCCTGGAAATCGATAGCCAGCGGACACATGGATATTTGTGTGGCCTACGGCTTCGAAACTATGAGCCATGTGGAAACCTGGAAGGGCAATGAATTTATTGCCCTGGCCTCCGATATTTCCTTCGATTATCCGGTTGGCGGGTTTTATTCCGGGTATTACGCCATGATGGTTACGCGCCATATGAAAGAATTTGGCACCACTGTGGAGCAAATGGCGCATGTCAGCGTGAAGAATCATATCAACGCATTTCACAATCCCTACTCGCAAAAACGCAATCGCTACACCATCGAAGATGTTCGTAATTCGCCGATGGTCGCCTGGCCACTTACTCGCCTGGATATTTGCGTGATGTCCGATGGCGCCGCAGCCACCCTGCTGGTATCGGAAGAAGGCTTGAAGAAGCTCGAAGATGCTGGAGCGCAAATTGCTCGCCCGCTGGTCAAAGTGACCGGCATTGGCCGCGGCACCGATGCCATGCGTATGTCGGACCGGCCGCATGTCGATTACGATAATTTCATCGAAAATTACGCTACCCAGCAAGAGAAAGATTCTGCGGATACAATGGCGTACTACAAAAAACTCTGGGAGCATGGCACGCGTTACCCCGGAGTACACTCCTTCCGAGCAGGGCGCACAGCGGGCAATATGGCCTATAAGCACGCCGGAGTTTCCGATCCGCTGCGGGAGTTGGATTTTGTCGAACTCCACGATGCCTATACTTCCAGCGAAATTCAGACCTATGAAGATCTGGGGCTATGTCGCTACGGCGAAGGCGGCCCGTTTGCAGCTTCGGGTAAAGCCTTTATGCCCGGTGTGGATTATGGCCTTGACTTGGTTGATGCTCCGGCCTGCCCGGTCAATCCATCGGGCGGGTTGATCGCCTGTGGACACCCTGTGGGTGCTACCGGGCTGATGCAGGCTGTCTTTGCCATCTGGCAGTTGCAGGGCAGCGTGAGCCAGCACTTTGGTGATGCCACCTTGCAGCTCGATGCTCCGCAGCGTGGTGCCATTCATAGCCACGCGGGTACTGGCACCTATGTCACCGTGAGCATTTTGGAACGTGAGTAACGGAGAGAATACGATGTCTACAACCCCCAACAAACGAGAAGAAACCCTCGGCGGTTATATCGTTCATAATATCCCCTTTCCAGTAGAGACAAACCCCGAAGCGCTGGCGTGGCTCAAAAAGATGACACCCATCCAAATTGAGCAGCCCTATCAAATAACGTACTTGCATTCCTACGCGCAAGATAGCCCCTGGTTTGCCGGACTCACCAATAAAAAATTACTCGCCAATCAGGATGATCAAACCGGATACACCTACGCCACGCCGCGTGGCCACGATATGTACACTGGCGCGGAAACCAAGTGGATCGACATCACTGAACGAGATGCCAAAGTTCACGCCTTTACGGTTTGCCATTTTGGTTCCGAAGAATTTTTACCGGAAACTCCTTTTGTGCTTGCCCTGGTGGAATTTGAGGGTGTCAACACCCTGTTGCTCACTCGTATTCTTGGCATTGACCCCATGCAAGCCTCACTGGATTGGATTGGGATGTCGGTGCAGCCGCAATTTTTGCGCAATAGCAAACTCAAACCCACCGACGTCTATTTTACGCCGGTAGCGTGAGCACAAACAAAATCGGATAAGAAATTTGACAAGGGATTTCAAGGGGTCTGCGAAATCCCTTGTCCGTACATTTTTTTGGGATATCATCGGGAATACAACTTGCACCCGTATAGAACTGTGCCAGCCAGTACACCTCCTGCGAAACTAAAAAATATTGGTCCGGTGATTGCCGTTTATCGCGACCGTCCACTATTGTGGCGCGATCTCTTCTTGCTGTTCATTCCCGGCACATTGGCGGTATTGCTGCCGCTGCTTTATGGTTTTCTGCGCGGCCTATACGCTCAGGCTAACTACGGCCCCATAGCGGTGCGCGCCTGGAGTCGTCCGTGGTATGCGCTGGCGATCATCGCCGCCATCCCTTATTGATCCTGGCATTGCGGCGCGTGCTGCGAGCGCATCGCAGTGTGACGCTGCACAAAAATGGCATCATCATCGCCTGGACAGGTGGCCGACGTCATGCATTTTTGTGGGAACATTTGGACGGTTTGAGTTGCTTAACCATCGAGAAATATTTTTTGGGATTAGAAATGGGCACGCATTATCAGATGATCTTTTTCCCTCGGACGGTTGCTCCGGTGCGGATTGACGATCACCTTCGGGGATTACCGGATTTAATGGCGCGCGTCAAAGGCAAACTGTACCCAAAACTACTCTCTCAGATGCGCGCCGCTCTCCAGCGTGGAGAAACGCTCAGCTTTGGGGTGGTTTCACTGCACCAAAACGGGATTCGCCTTCGGGAGCGGGAAATCCCCTGGGAGCAGCAAGCCAGCCTGAACGTCGTGCGCGGGTATCTGGTGGTAGAATCCAGCCTATTACGTCGCGTTAAAATTCCGGTTCATCAAATCCCCAATATCGAATTGTTCATCCAATTGCTCCAGGAAGGGGTGCAGGCATGAAGCCAAAAATGATCCAACAATTTATCTGGCCGGTTTTTGCGCTACTGTTGGCCGGTTGCCAGTTTTCGCTGCCAACGCCCGCGCCCCAGGCCGGAGATGTGGCGACACCACCGGCTGCAACTGAATCCGCGGCGAATGTGGCCTTGGTGACGTTCTTTGTCGAAGTGCCCGCGGATACACCCCAGGATGATCCGATTTTGTTGAGCCTGCTCGATGAAGTTACCGGTCTGGCGTTGAATGCGCATCGTTATACTATGGAGCGTGTGGATAATACGCATTATGCGGTGGGCTTGCCGCTACCGTTGGGGACTGTGGTGAAATATCGCTATTCTCGTCAGGGGAATGTACTGGCCGAAGAACACAGCACCGATGGTCGCCCGGTTCGTTATCGCTTCTATGCTGTGACCGCTCCCGGTGAAGTTCACGATGTGATTGCGCGTTGGAACGATACCAGTTTTAGCGGCCCAACCGGACGGATTACCGGATGGGTGCGAGATGCCGAGAAAAATCTTCCGCTGGCAGGCATATTGATGAGCGCCGGTGGCGCGCAAGCGCTAACCAACAGCGACGGTTACTTCTTGCTCGAAGGCTTGCTGCCGGGTACACATAATCTTGTGGCCTATGCTATGGATGGCTCGTATGGCACTTTCCAACAGGGGGCCTTGGTGGCTGCGGAATCGAATACCCCTGCTGAAATTTCCCTGACCCCCGCCAGTTATGTTGATGTGACCTTTTTGCTGCATGTGCCCGAGGATACCCCTCCATCGGTACCGCTGCGCATTGCAGGAAATTTGTTACAGTTGGGCAATACGTTCGCTGATCTTTCTGGCGGCATCAGTGCGCTGGCTTCGCGCATGCCGGTGCTCTCTCCACTCTCTGACCATACCTATGGTTTGATCCTTTCTCTACCGGTTGGCACCGACGTGCGCTATAAATACACCCTCGGCGATGGTTTTTGGAACAGCGAGCGCGGCGCAGATGGGTCGTTTATGGTGCGCCAGTTGGTGGTGCCATCCGAATCGATTATGCTCGAAGAGAGCATAGAAACCTGGGTAGTGGGCAATGCTGCCCCGATTACCTTTGATATTATTGTTCCTGAGTTCACACCTGCTAATGAAGAAATTTCGATTCAATTTCACCCTTACGGCTGGACGGAGCCGTTGCGCATGTGGAATTTGGGCGGCCAGCGCTGGGCGTATATTCTCTATAGCCCACTCGATCTAATTGACCAGCTCGGCTATCGCTACTGCCGCAACGATCAGTGCGGCCACGCCGACGATGAGCGTACGCCGGGGGTCTTTACCTCGGGCCAAATTATCGAAACCAGCCCCAATCCGCAAGGTTTGCCAGATACCATCGAAGAATGGCGCTGGCTCTACGCCGAACTTCCCGAAATCAGCGTCAGCGAGACACCGGTTACGCCGCGCGCCGCGAATTTCTTTGCCGGTGTCGAAATGCAAACCTTTCATCAGCCATCTCTGATTCCATATGCGCCTACTGCACTTGATGATATTGCCAGCAAAGGTGCCAACTGGGTGATTTATACACCCAGTTGGACATTTACGCGCCAGGCACCGCCAGTGCTGGAGTTGGTGACCGGGCAAGATATGTTGTGGCAGGAAATGGTCTCGATGGTGGAGCAAGCGCGCAACCGCGACCTGAATGTGGCGCTGCGCCCTATTCCACATTTCCCAACCGCGGTGGATGTCTGGTGGAATACGGCGACGCGCGATTTTCCGTTCTGGGTTTCTTTCTTTGATCAATATCGCGCCTTCGTTTTGCATCATGCCGATTTGGCTCAACGTAGCGGCGCGCAGACATTGATTCTCGGCGGCGACTGGATGACCCCGGCGCTGCCCGGTGGAACCTTGGCCGATGGTACTGCATCCAATGTGCCGCAAGATGCACCTCAACGCTATCACGATCTGATCGCCGAAGTGCGCCAACGTTTTAGCGGAACCGTAGCCTGGGCTTTGCCATTTAATGACAAAATTACAACCCCGCCCGCTTTCCTGAATGATGTCGATCAGATATTTGTACTCTGGTCTGTCCCCCTCAGCGATAATCGAGATGCTGCTAATGAAACTCTGCAATCTGAAGCAGCGCGCGTCATCGAAGAAAAAATTGCCGCTTTGCGTTCGGCTTGGGAGCCGTCATCTGGCAATAAATTGATTGTGATCAGTATGGCCTATCCCTCCGTAGAAGGCGCTTTCACCAGTTGTTTACCAGACCCTTTTGTGGAATGTCTTTCTCTCGAAGCCTTGAATTACCCCGCTCCGGATGTGCCACTTCTCACAATTAATTTTGTAGAGCAAGCCAAAGCCTATGATGCGGTTCTGGCTGCGATCAATCACTTTGACTGGATTAATGGCGCCGTATCACGCGGATATTATCTAGCGGCCGTATTGCAAGATAAATCTACATCGGTGCATGGCAAACCAGCTTCGGATGTGCTGAAGCAGTGGTATGAGCTGTTCCTTCGTACGGAGTAGCTTTGTTCGTGGTTTCCATGGACGAGCATCTTAATCGAGATGAAAAGGTTCGTTCAGAGGATCATCGGCTTCCGGCTTGATCCCGGCTTCCTGAATCTGGGCGCGCAGCTTGACGATTACTTGTTTGAGTTCCGCCATACGCACCTCTCGTCCGGTCATCGCATTGACCAGGATTTGTAATTCCCCAGTTCGATCTTCAATGCGTTCTTCTAATTCACTGGCAAGTTGCTTATAGCGTTGTTCACTTTGCATCAGCGCTTCTTCCGCGCGTTTTCGCTGTGAAATATCCCTGGATATTCCAACGAGTCCGCTTGGTTGTTTGGCATGATCAAATCTCAGGGTAGCAATAATCTCAACATCTACCCAATGCCCGTCTTTATGACGCATCGAATATTGTAGCGGTTGAACGGTATGTTCTCTTCCGGGGGAGAGCCGGTTATTGATAATCGCCTGCATTTGTGCGGCGCTTTCTTCGGATAATAAATCTCGGGCTTTGAGTTTGAGAATTTCATCAGGTGTATAACCGAGCACGTATTCTATGGCCGGGCTGCAATATGTGAATTGTGTATTCAAATCCATTTGCCAAACGATATCTTGGGCCCGTTCGGTGATCAGCCGATAGCGCTCATCACTGATCCGTAATGCGACTTCCGTTTCTTTGCGCGCCCGAATTTCGGATTGCAGTTCGGTCAGTGATTGCTGTAGTTGCTTTGCCATCTCATCGAAGGATTCGGCTAACTCATCAATTTCTGCGATATGTGCGTTGGGTATTCCCGGCTCCCAATTGCCGTGGGCCAGCGCTTGGGCTGATTTGTTGAGATTATTGACAGGGATGCTTATCCAACGGGCAGTTTGAATCCCGGCGATCAGTGTGATGATAAATGTCGCGCTGATCAATATAAACGTTGTTAAATTATTTTGCTGGATCTGCGCCATAAAATCTGCTTCAGGGATCACAACGACAATCAACCAATCGATGCCGTATTCATCGCCCAAATGTGTGACTTGCACAAAATGACGATTCCCATCCAATAGATATTCCAGGCTAACCTTATGAGGAATGCTCTCATATTCGCCAAAATTCGTTTTAAGGAACTCGGCCGTGTTGTGGATGATTGGAATTTGGCTTTCATCTGCCAATAAACGTCTTTGTGGGTTTTCAGTATCCGAATTGGTAAATGGATTTTCCTCTGTGGAGGAAGCCACTAACAATCCCGAATCTTCCATGATAAAACTCTGTCCGGTTTTACCGATTTCTAATTCTTTTAGATAGGCACTGATATGTGATGCAAAGACATCAATCGAGACTACGCCCAATAAATCATGATTTTGATCGTACGCGGGAGCGCTGGCGGCAATTGCCAGATCTTGCCCGGTGAAAAGAATATACATATTGCTCCAGGTCGGGCTTTGTTTTTCAACCGCGCCGACAAACCAGGGGCGTATTCGTGCATCAAATTGATCTAGCGATACTAAAACTTCGCCGCGATCACCATGTTCATTAGTTGCATATTTGTACCAAGCGCCGCTGGAAACCTGTTCTGTCCCCGTAAAATAGAGTGAGCCATCTGCACCTTCGCGCCCTGCGCCAACCATGCCCCCCTCGGGAAAACCCATATAAATACTGGTGATGGATGGAAATGTTTGAATTTGGCGTAGAAAATATTTTTCCATCGCCGTAAAATTTTGAAGATCCAAATTTGCAAATTGTATCGCGTCGCGATTTTGTTGAATAATTTGTTGCGGTTTGTTGAGGATAATCTCCAGGTGTTGTTGAATGCGTGTCGTAATTTCATTATGGAGTTGATTGGCAACGTCATTGACGGCTCTGCGTCCATTTTGATACGAAATATACCCTACCAACGCGATCGATAAGGTTGTTATGACCAGGAATGGGATAAGAAATAACGCCTGTAAGCGTATTTTTCGTGTCTTGAACAAATATATAAACATATGGATCGAGGAGATAGGTGCCTGGTGTATAACTTTCTAACGCTGAATGTTTTTGCGATAGATGTTGTTAAAGATCGGATATAGTATCCGAGGGTAATCATAACACTTTTCTTTTTTATTTGGCTCTTTGGGAACTGCCGTGAGAAACCCCCAAATGCGGATAACTACCACGGGGATTCCCAGAGACCCTTCATTCAGTAAACTGCCAGGGACACAGCCTGCGTTCCAGCCAGTCCACCGAAAAATACAATCCCAACCCTAATAAGCTCATGGCAATAATTCCGGCGTACATAGCAGGGTAGTCGAAGAAGGTGCTGCCCTTAATGTAGATGTAGTAACCCAGGCCGCGTTGCGTGGCGAAAAGCTCGGCCACGTAGAGTACCGCCACGGCTGTACCGACGGATTGCCGCAGCCCGGTGAGGATGGCAGGTAAACTGGCGGGAAAATAAACATAACGAAATAACGCCCGACGCCCAGCCCCCAAACTGCGCACGCTCTGGATCAACTCCGGGCGCAGGCTGGCAGCCTGATCGCGCACCAGCACCAGAATTTGGAAGAACAGAATGATGAAGATGATGGCGATTTTCGGCATATCACCCAGGCCGAAGAGCAGAATCAACACCGGTACGAGTACCACTTTGGGTATCGGGTAGAGCAGGTAAATCAGGGGCGAGAAGATTGCATTCAGGCGCGGCGATTGCCCCAAAATCAAGCCTGCCGGGGATGCCAGTAGAATCGCCAAGGCAGTACTGGCGAGCACCCGCCACATGCTGACCGTGAAATGCGCCAACAGATCGCCGCCCAATTCGCGAAAAAAGACCGGGATGACTTGGATGGGGGAAGGCAAAATGGGCTGATCAACCAACCAGGATGTGATCTGCCACAGGATGAAGAGCGCCAGAATGGCGTAGAACAGGTCGCGGCGTTTCATGACAACTCCATTTTGGCACGCAGATCGCGGCAAATTGTGACATAGGTATCGCTGCCGCGGAAATCATTGCTTCCCGCCTGGGGATTTTCGATCACCTGCGGATATGTGTTGGGAGGATTGCCTAAAAGTAGGATTTTCTTCCCTAGAATGGCAGCCTCTTCAATCGTGTGCGTGACGATCAACAGGGTCAGGTTTTGCTCGGTTTGCAGTTCTAGCGTCAAATTTTGCAAATCTTCGCGCGTGGGAGCGTCAAGCGACGAAAAGGGTTCATCCATTAAGAGCAAGTCGGGTGTCAGGGCCAGCGTGCGGGCGATAGCGGTGCGCTGGCGTTGCCCGCCGGAGAGTTGGCCGGGGTATTTTTCGGCATGGGGGAGCAGCCGCAAGCGATCCAACCAGGTATCCACATCCAATGAGGCGTGAAAGTTCGCCGGTGCGTGTGTACCGTCAGGCCCGTAGAAGCCGCGGATGCGCAGGCCGAGTTGGGCATTTTGACGCACGGTGGCCCAATGCAACAGCCCATATTCCTGAATAATCAGCCCCGTGTGTGGCCGCGGTCGGGAAATGCATTCCCCGTTGACCAGCACCTGCCCCGCGGCGGGGAAACGCAGTCCGGCGATCAAGTACAGCAATGTTGATTTGCCGCACCCTGAAGGGCCAAGTATCGCCCAGGTTTCGCCACGCTGAACATCCCAGGAAAAATCCCGGAAGATCGGCTGCCCCTGGGCATATTGGAAGGTTAAGTTTTGTAATCTAATCAATCGATACCTTTTCTGAGGATCGTACTAAAAAATGCAGAATCCTGCACTCAGCCTGCAGAGGGAAATTGCCATTCCTGTTTGAAGCCGAAGCCGCGCCGATTATCCACCAATCGCGCCCACTCAGGCGTGAAAGCGAAGATAGCCGCTTGCAGCACCTGGGCGCGGATGCCAGATACAAACGAAAATCGTTCCTGATAGATTTGCATCGCCCGGCGTTTTTTGGTCCGATCGGTAACGATTTCGGCGCGTCCGCGCAGTTGCAGCCCGCGGATCTCGCGCCAATCCCACACCGAAGGGTGCAATTCTACGGCAACCACCGGCGAATGCTGCAGATTGCGGATATGCTGTGTGTGTAGCTCGGAGAGAAAATAGATCTGTGCTTCCTGGGTGTAGGCAAAGAAAACCGCCGCTGAGGCCGGTTGGCCATCCACATCGGTTGTGGAGATACTCATCGCCGGACATTCGGCGCAGATGGCAAGCAGGGCGGTCAGATCGTGCGACATACGAATATGCTATCACACTACAACGACAACAGGGTGGCAAAGAAGAGCACCAGACTGATATAGCCATTGACATTGAAGAAGGCGATTCCCAGGCGAGAGAGATTATCGGGGGCGATGATGGCGTGTTCGTAGATCAGCAGGCCGGTGCTGATGACAACACCCACCCAATACGGCCAGTTCAACCCGGTTAGCAGGCCCAGCCCGATCAGTCCGCCAACCGCAGCGATGTGCGCCCAGCGCGCGCCGGGAATGAATGCAAACCGATGGCGCGGTCGCTCTCGTAATCCTGGCAAGCATAGATCAGATCAAAACCGCCGATCCAGAAGGTGATGATGAAGGTCAAAACCCAGGCTGGGGCATCGCTGGCCTGAAAGAGAGAGCCGCGTATCGCCGCCCAGGCCCCGGCGGGGGCCAGCCCATCGGTGAAGCCAAGCACGAGATGCGAGAGCCAGGAAAAACGTTTGATAAATGCGTCTTTTAAATTTTTATATCTATGACTCCACTGCAAAAAGACTTTTTCACCGCAGAGTGCGCAG
>CALCSH010000445.1 GCA_937893815.1 uncultured Anaerolineae bacterium
TAACGCTGCATCGGTGCTGATCTTTGATATGCACAATGAATACGGTCTCGATGACACAGCCTCTGATACCGGTGAGCGTGTGGTGGGTCTGAAAACCAAATTCCGCTCAAAGGTGCGCGTGGTGGGGCTGGGCGCTGGCGCTATGATCCGCGGGCAGGCTGCCGATTTCAACTTAGAGATCGCCATGCGCGATATTCGCCCAGCGGATGTGGAATTACTTTCGCATGAACTTAATTTGCGCGAAACCACGCCGACCACACTGGACGCTTTGCAAAAAACATTTGCACCGCAAAACTGGTTCAACGAATTTCGCCAACTCAAAGTGGGATCGGTAATCGAAACGGAAGATGGTAAGAAAATTCCTGCGCCCGATAGCGTGGCATATTGGGCGAATGCTGAAGGTGTCAATGTGGCCGCGGCGGAAGGGCTGCACAATAAAATGCGGCGCTTATTCAATACTGAATATATCGTTGAGCATCCAGCGTTAGATGGCATTGGTGAAATCGTAAAATCACTGGAAGCCGGACAGCATATTGTGCTCTCGTTCGGTGACCATGAAAGCGATTTGGATTATTTATTGGTCAGCAATTTGTTGACCCGCTATATCCGCAATCGATGGGAAGCGAACGCCAATGCTTTTCGCAGTTCCGGTAAGAGTGAGCCGCGCCCATTGGTGATTGCCGTGGAAGAGGCTCACAAGTTGCTCAACCGCGAGATGGCGCGCCAGACCACTTTTAGCACCATCGCCCGCGAGCTGCGCAAATATTACGTTACGCTGCTAATTATCGACCAGCGCCCCTCTCAAATTTATGATGAAGTCATGTCCCAGTTGGGTACACGCATCTCGGGTTGGCTGGGCGATGAAGATGATATTCGCGCTGTGCTTTCCGGCCTTTCAGGGCGGGATTCGCTGAGGGGAATGCTGGCCCGCCTCCAGCCGAAAGAAGAAGTGCTGCTGCTTGGATGGGGAGTCCCCATGCCGTTGCCGGTGCGCTCCCGCCGGTATGATGATCTCTTTTGGGATGAGTTATTGGGCAAGAAAAAATTCAATCCCGAACAAAATTTGCGAGAACTCGGTTTCTAACTTGACATTGTCAAACTAATCACAGCAAAAATCCGTAAAAAGGAGTGTGGTAGCCCATCACCATACTCCTTTTTGTGTTCTATGCTATCGCCTGAATACGTCCCATGTAAAACTACCAATGTCATTTTTACATAAACCCTATAGGGACAAATGTCTTTACGATCGGGAAAAAAGCCACTGTGTTTAGGTGGACGGCTATACTACATTTGTAAGAATTCTTTGGGGTATCGCGCGGCCAGAAATTGTGATGAAGGTGGATCTTGGATAATGTTAACTAAAGTAATTAAAAAAATACCGATTTTTGACGGATTGACAGAAGTGCAAATAAAAGACCTGGAGTCATTATTTTCTCTGTGTGAGAGCGCCGAAGATGAAGTCATATTCAATCAGGGTGATGTTGCCAATAATTTATATCTGATCGTTGATGGATGCGTAGCCATTCGCTACAAACCCGATGATGGCGAAGTGCTCACCGTTTCGCAGATTGAAGCCGGGGGTGTTTTTGGTTGGTCAGCAGCTTTTGGTAGCGGCTATTACACATCCGAGGCGTATTGTGTACGCAGCGCCAAATTGCTTTCTGTCAGTGGAGAAGCTTTAAAACGGTTTCATGACAAGCAGCCCGAAACTGGGAAACTGATTCTTGAGCGGTTAGCGAAGGTTATCGCCGAGCGTTTGCAGCGCGCACATACCCACAGCCAGGTTGTGGCTATGTTAGAATATGGTTTGACAAACGGCGTTAAACCTTTAGGAGCTTAAAATGGCTGAACTTGAACAAAATGCTCAAACGTATTCAAAAGAAGAGATGCTCAAGGGGCTGGTAGCTCAAATTAGTTCATACGTTGAACAGTATCACGGGGGTTCTGTAGAAATGATCGCCATCAGCGGAAATCAGTTAACGGTTCGCCTGGGCGGTGCTTGCGTGGGTTGCCCTCTATCTAACGCTACGTTGCAGGGTTGGGTCGCGGGGACGGTGAAACAATTCTTTCCGGATGTTGAAGTTATTGGCGTAGAATAGGAGCTGCAATCATGAACTTTCTTGATTTTGTCGCGATGATTGGCTATTTGATCCGCTTTGTAGGGTTGCTGGTCTTCGGTGTTGCTGTGGCCTGGTTCTCCCTCACATCGTATCGGCAGGCTGGTGAACGCTGGCAATTACAAATAGCGATTTATTTGGGATTGCTGTTCTTTGCGGTTTTTCTTGGCCACTATGCTTCGGCAGCCGGTTTGGGCGGTTTTGCCCTCGGCGCAGGAGCGGGACTCCTGTATTGGGGATTGCGCAAAGAAGAAGCGCCTGCCGAAGAAGATTAGTTCCCCCACCAAAGAGAAAAAATAAACGGGCGCCCGATGTGGGCGCCCGTTTTTGTGTTATAACGATTTCCGAGGAGGTTAGGCCGCCGCCGGTTCCGGGGCAACAATTGGGTTGCGTGCCAAAAACTGCTCTACCAACAGCACATTATCGCCCGCGCGTCGGATTGTTTTCAACAGCGTGCCCATGGTTGAAATCTCTTCAAGCTGCTCGGCAACAAACCAGCGCAGGAAATCTTGCGAGATATAGTCTTTGTCGTTAACAGCAATATCCATCAAACTATTGATGAGCCGGGTCACTTCGGTTTCCCAATCCAGCGCCAATTGAGCGCAGTGTTCAGGGGATTTGAAATCATATTCTGTCTTATTCATCGCCGGGATACGCACCTGTCCGCCTGCTTCGACCACGAAATGGGCAAATTTCATGGCGTGCATATTTTCTTCGGCAGCCTGACGATAGAAAAAAGCCGCCAGTTGGGGGAGGTCATCGGCATCAAAATAAGCAGCAATACTGATATATTGCAAACTGGCAGCGAATTCCGCACCAACCTGGGCATTGATTGCATCTTCAAGTTTTTTGCTGATAATCATGGTTTCTCCTTAAAATCTATCCATATCAAATATGGATTTGTATCTTTGATGTCATTGTATTATAGCAGTTGTCATTTAAACCAGCGTTAAATATTTATTAGCGTTTTTATAAACTCATGGCGCAGCCGTCGGCGCGGGGATCGCTGCCGCCGGTCAACGCGCCACTTTCAGGGTCGCGTAGAATTACTTGCCCACGCCCAAAGACGGCGCGCCTAAACCCGCTGACCATGCGAACGGGGTGTCCGATATCGGCCAATTTTTGGATTTCGGTTGGCGGTATGCCTTTTTCTAGATCGAGCGCTCCGCCGCTTTCCGCGGCGTCAATACAAAAGCGCGGCCGGTCGAGAGCAGCCTGCGGGTCGAGTTGATCGTCAATCAAGGCGCTGGCGACTTGCAAATGCCCCTGCGGTTGCATGAAGCCACCCATGACGCCGTAGGAGGCAATTAGGTAATTAGGGATTGGGTGATCAGGAAGTTCTCCTAATTCCTGGTTCCCTGATCCCCAATTACCTGTTTCCTGATCTTTGGTAATCAGTGATGGGATAATCGTATGATAGGGTCGTTTCCCCGGCTCCAAGGCATTGGGATGCTCCGGATCAAGGCTGAAGTTGTGACCGCGGTTTTGCAGGGTGAAGCCCCAGCCTTTGGGCACAATCCCGGTGCCGAAGCCCATATAGTTGCTATTGATGAACGAACAGGCGTTGCCCTCGCTATCCACCACACTGAGGTAGACCGTATCCGATGAAGCCACTGGGGTGCCGCGTTGCTGATCGAGGCTGGCGCACTGGCGATTAATGAGTTTGCGGCGTTCCGCAGCGTAGTCTTTGGACAGAAGACTGGCGACCGGGGATGGAGAGAAAGCGGGATCAGAGATATACCAGCGCGTGTCAGCGAAGGCCAAGCGCATGGCTTCAATTTGTAGATGCAGGCGTTCTGCTGAGAGCGGTTCCAGAGCGGCGATGTCGAAGCCTTCGAGTAGATTTAGACCCAGCAAAGCCGCCAATCCCTGGCCGTTGGGCGGACATTCCCAAACGCGATAGCCGCGATAGGTGGTGCTGATGGGGGTATCCCAGGTGGCTTTGTGGGCGGCCAAATCCGATTCGTTCAGGCAGCCACCGGCCTGACGTATCACAGTGGTAATCGCTTCGGCGATTTCGCCGTGATAAAAAGCATCTGCGCCACCCTCGGCGACCGCCCGGAATGTGCGTGCCAACCCCGGGTTGTGGAAGATTTCTCCGGGGCGCGGGGCGCGGCCAGCGATGGTCAGCTCATGCCCGTTAAGCGCCTGCGCCAGTTGACGTTCTGCCCCGCGCTCCCAAAAGTAAGCCGTCACCGGGGCCACCGGAAAGCCCTCCTCGGCCAATCGGATGGCAGGAGCCAGCACCTCGGCCAGGCTCAAACGCCCGTGGCGCGCTACCATTTCACTCCAGCCGGAGCAAGCTCCGGGCACGGTGATGGTGTAAGGGTGGTACGGATTGGCAATGGGGGATTGGGAGTTGTTGTACAAGCCATCTTTTTGGATGCGCTCGATGGTCAATGCGGCAGGAGCGCGGCCGGAGGCATTCAGCGCCGTGACCTGGCCCGTGGCGGCTTCGTAATAGAGTCCAAAAGCGTCCCCGCCGATGCCGGTGGAGGTGGGTTCGGTGACGTTGAGCGCCGCGGCAGTGGCGATGGCGGCATCAGCGGCAGTGCCGCCGCGGGCGAGAATCGCTAGCCCGGCGGCAACCGCCAGGGGCTGGGATGTGGCAACCATGCCGCGCGTCCCCATCACGGACGAGCGCCGGGAAGCAAAGTTATACGCAAAGTGCAAAGGAAAACTCCTCGATCAGAATCACCCCGAAGGGAGTCTGTTCAGCCTGTTTGGGTTTTGGTTCCCCCATTATACTAAAAAGATAGAATCCACGAAGAACATCAAGGACACGAAGAAGTGCTATTTCTTCGTGTCCTTGATGTTCTTCGTGGATAGGGATGGTTAAAAACTGATATTGAACCAGTTGGTTCCGGTGATGACGGAGCAGCTCAGGGCGATAAAAACGATCAACAGAATGAAACCGCAGCCGCAGCCCATGCAGGATGGCCCGCGCCCGAAGCCGAAGCGATCTTGCAGCCAGTCGAATAGCGCATCGAACAAAAATAATTTCAATAAACCCGATAAACAGCCTGGACGATTGTTCACAGCATTCTCCTTTAGCGTTGTAGGCAAAGGCCTGTCAGGTTTCTGTGCGATGCTTGTGTGCGGTCGGTCATTTGGGTAAACCTGGCAGGCCTAGAATTAACTGACTACCAGAATATACGCAAAGTACGCCCCCAGGTTGCGTATCTATCAGGGGTAAAAATCCGAGTTTGGTTTAGACAATCTCGATATGATTTCCTTCGGTGACTTCACCCACCACCCAGAGCGGTTGATGAATGACTTCGGCGCGTTGCAGCATGGCTTCGACATTTTTGGGGGGTACGGCCAGTAGCAAACCACCACTGGTTTGCGGATCAAAGAGCAGCAGTTCTTCATGTTCTTCAATCTCATGAACGAAGCGCACATTTTTCCTGAAATAAAGACGGTTATCCGATGCACCGCCGGGGAAAATAAAATCTTCGGCATAACGCATCGCCCCCGATGTGAAGGGGATTTTGTTCCACTCGAAGCGCAAACCCACCCCCGAGGCGGATGCCATCTCCCAGGCGTGGCCCAGCAGACTAAATCCGGTGATGTCCGTTGCACCCCGGGTGCCAAACGCCACCCCTAAGGAGGCGGCATCGCGGTTTAGGGTCGTCATCCAAGTGATGACTTCGTCCATATCGGCCTGAGATGCTTTTTGGCCTTTGATGGCTGTGGTCGTGGTGCCAAAACCCAGCGGTTTGCTGAGCAGCAGCACGTCGCCGGGACGCGCTCCACCTTTGGTCATCATTTTATCGGGATGCACAAACCCTAGCACGATCAAGCCGTATTTGGGTTCTTTATCCTGAATGGTATGCCCGCCAGCGACGACGACTTTGGCCTGGCGCGCCTTTTCAGCCCCACCGCGCAGAATCTCGCTCAGAAAATCGGGCGGCAATTCTGGGGGAAAGGCGGCTACATTGAGCGCCAAAAATGGCGTACCGCCCATGGCGTAGACATCCGAGAGACTGTTGGCGGCGGCAATCGCCCCATACTCATAGGGCGTATCCACCACCGGGGTGAAGAAGTCGGTGGTCACCACCAGGGAGCGTTCATCGTCCAGTCGCCAGACGGCAGCATCATCAGGATCGCTCATCCCGACCAGCAGATCAGGATATTCGTGGCTGTTAAATATATTTTCGATCGGACGCAGTACCTGCGCCAGCGCTTCTGCGCTTAATTTTGACGCTCAACCCGAACAGCTTGACAGCGTTGTCAGGCGAATTTTCTTTTCGGAGGATGTTTCGGCGTTTTGTTGGCTCATAGAACGTTTTCAGGTTACAGGTTGAAAGTTTAAGGGCTAACCTTCAACCTGTAACATTCAACTTTCAATCCTTACGGGCTTTCGGTTCCAGTATTCGGTGTAACCGTCGGGGTGGTTGTCGACTGCCCGGTATTATTCATTTCTGGTAAAGGGAACAGGAAAGGGTTGTCGCTGGGCAGCAGCATGACATCAATATTCGGAGTCAACTCCTCAATATAGCGGTATGTCAGCAGGTCTGGATTCTCTTTCAAAACAGCCGCAATTACCGTCAATGCTTCCGCCTCTGCGTTGGCCTGGATAATACGTGCGTCGGCCAGAGCCTGGGCGTTAATTAACAGCGAGTCGGCCTGACCCTGAGCACTGATCACAGCCGCATCGGCTGCACCTTGCGCCGTCTGGCGAACCTGTTCGGCTTCTTGTTTCTTCTGCTCGACAATAAAGGCCGCCTGCTGCCCTAACTGTTCGGCAATCTGTTTTTGTTCTACCGAAGCGGCATATTCATCCGAGAAAGTGATATTGCGCAAAATAAAATCAACCAAAATCAGGCCGCCTTCATTCAGAGTTTCAGCCATATCGGCTGTCATCATCTCGGTCAATTTTAATCTTTGGGAACTGTAGACTTCTTCAATCCCAAATTGCGAAACCGCATCCCGAATCACACCGCGAGATTGCGGGCGTACCAGATTGTTGACATATTGATCTTGCCATTTGATATGCACACCGACGACTTCAGCCGGGTCAATTGCGAAGACAATTGAAGCGTCAATCATGACCACCTGACCATCCGATGTGCGCGCTTCAACCGAGTCATCCCCTTGGATCTGGCCTTCTTCGGCGGCAATCGACATGGTGTAAGTTTGCCTCGAAATCGGGTAGGTGACAACACTTTCAAAGTAAGGTACTACCCAGCGCAGGCCCGGTTGCAAGGCATCGGGGCGAATACCATCTTGAATGGCCGAAATCACCACGCCGCGTTCCTGCGGTTCGATGAAAATCAACCCGGCGCTGACAGTATTCAGAACTCCTGCGAGTACTAAAACAACGATCAGCCCAGTAACCAACCCCTTGACCGGTTTTTGCCGGGATGCTCGCATGACAACCAGCGCGAGCAATCCAACCACGGCTAACCAGGCCAGACCAGCAATTGCAGAAATTGCAACGGTAACATTCATTTTTTCTAACTCCTTGTATTTCAATAGGTGTTTCACAATACAACCCAAACATGATACCATGCCTGTATGCAAAACGGCAAAGGACGCATCACTGAGATCATATACGGGTTTGATGACCGTTTGTTGCTACGAGTGGATTGTTCTTCTGCGTTGACCCCCGCCCCGGGGCAATACCTGCTCGCCGATGATGGTCTGGCGGACTCCGTTTTGGCGGTTCCTTTTTTTCGAGCGAGTTCTACCCCTGAACTGATTCTGCAAAGCCCAATCCCTGTGCCCAGCCACTGGGTCCCCGGGGTGGAATTGCATCTACGCGGCCCCCTCGGGCACGGATTCAACCTCCCAGCGGAGGCAGCCCATATCGTTTTGGCCTCGCTCCGCGGCGGTTTGGCGCGCCTGCTGCCCTTGATCCACCAAAACCCGCAAGCCGATATTGCCATTTTTACAGATGCAGTGCTGCCCGATCTACCAGTCTCCGTTGAAGCGCGTCCCATCGCTGATTTACCCGACGCATTACCCTGGGCTGATTTCCTGGCCCTCGACCTCACGATAGAAATGCTGCCGAATTTGCGCGCTATCCTGGGGTTGGCCCCGCATCAACGCCCGGCCTGTATAGCCCAAGTATTAGTCATCTCTCCCATGCCGTGCGGCGCGCTGGCCGAATGTGGCGTATGTGCCGTCTCTGCCCGTAAGGGCTACAAACTGGCATGCAAAGACGGCCCGGTGTTTGATTTGAAGCAGTTACAATGGTGATCCAATATGGCACATAAACAAAAACGACGCAAAAAACGGAGAAGTAGAGGCCGCAAGATACGCATTGGCTGGTTGTTCTGGCTGGCAGGAGCTCTCGCTTTGGCGTATTCTGGTTTCAAAGCCAGGCCAGAACTATTCGATGCATTTGTCGCCACCCAGCCGCCGCCCAATTTCACACCCACGCCCTACCCCATACCCGTTGCCCCCGACATAGCGGGAGATACCCCCGACCTGGACACACTGGCGGCCTATATGCTTGAACTGATTAATGTAGATCGGGTTGCCAATGGTTTAGAGCCGGTTCAGTGGGATGCACACGCGGCTGAAGTAGGCCGCTTGCACGCGCAAGAAATGGCGAATGCTGGCTATATGTCGCATTGGAATCTGGCCGGATTAGGCCCAGATATTCGCTATGGTTTATCGGGCGGGCAGACAGTTGTTATGGAGAATGTTTATTCGTATTACAGCCGTTATGATGATGGTAGCCCGGTATGGGAGGTAAATTGGTCTGCGCGTGTGCAAGAAGCCCAGGAAGGCTTAATGAATAGCCCCGGCCATCGGGCAAATATTCTCACACCGGAGCATACACATGTGGGTGTGGGCATGGCCTATGACCCACTGAGCGGCGAATTTCGCATCGCTCAGGAATTTACCAATCACTATTTGGTAATTCATACCGATGTTGCTAACCAGGTTTTCACCGTGCATCCCGGCGAGTTGTTGAATATTAAATTTGAAATCCTATCAGGGGTGAGTCAGCCCCTCATTAATCTGGCATTTGAGCCGCTGTCAATCCCCATGAGCACCTCTGAGCTAAACGACACGTCTACATACACATCCCCAGCTGAGCTTGTGGATCAAATCCCTGTAACATTGGATTGGAGTGGTAATTACAAGATACGTACGCTTCTGCCGGGCAACGCTCAGTCGGGGTATTACCATCTTCGCATTTGGGTCGTTCTGAATGGTGAAAATATCCCCGCCAGTGATCTGGTGATGATGCTGGTTACAGATGAATAAGATTTTGGCTGTTGTCGCCCATCCTGATGATGAAACCATCCTTTGTGGTGGAACACTGGCTTTGCTGGCGCGTGCCGGAGCCGCGGTGCATATTCTTTGTGCCACGCGGGGCGAAGGCGGCGAGTTAGGTGAACCGCCGCTTTGCGCGCGTGAAGATTTGGGCCGCGTGCGTGAACAGGAAATGCGCTGCGCCGTAGACGCGCTGGGCGGCGTAAGCGTTGAGTTTCTTAATTATATTGACCCCGCCGTCGGCGAGAATGAAGAACTGCACCCCTATACCGACGATTTTGACGAACTGACGCAACGCCTGCGTGACCATATCCAGCAACTTTGCCCTGATGCGGTGATTACTCACGGCTCCAACGGCGAGTATGGTCATGCGGCGCATGTGCTTACGCATCGGGCGGTTGTGGCCGCGGTTGAGCATGCGGCGCTCTACACTTTCTCGCCGAGTTTCCCCGAACACCCGCGCCCGCGTCTCGCCAATGCCGATGATCACGCCGACTTGATTCTAGACATTAGCACAGCCTTCGAGCAAAAAGTCGCTGCGGCTTATTGCCATCGCACGCAAAACGCCCTCTTTGTGCGCCGCTCATCAAAACGCGCCGGGCGGCAGTTGAGCATCCCGGAAGTGTTGATGAAAGTGGAGGGGCTGCATCGGGTGATAGGATTGCTGGATGATAGGTTAGTGGATGTTCTTGAAACTTTTCGGTTGAAGGTTGCAGGTTGAAAGTTCAACGTGTAACCTTCAACTTGTAACTCGCCACTGTGTTTATTACGATGCCCAAAACAGATTTCTTTTTCGATAAACCCCTCATGAACGCCGCCGGGATGCTGGGCTTTTTCCCTGATCCGCATGCCTCGCTGGATTTCTCGCGCTTTGGGGCATTTGTCACCAATCCGATCAGTCATCTCCCGCGCACACCCGCCAAAGGCACGCGTTTTATGCCTTATCCGGGCGGATTTTTGCTGCATACCGGCCTGCCCAATCCCGGGCTGTCGCAAGCCATCCGGCGTTATGGACGCTATTGGGCTTCATCTTCTTTGCCGGTGATTGTGCATCTTTTGGCGCAAAACCCGGACGAATTAGCCTGGATGGTTGAGCAGATCGAAGGTGTGGGGAGCGTAATGGGAATTGAAGTTGGCCTGCCGCCCGATGCGGATGCCAGCCTTGTGGCGCAATTCGCACAGGCGGCGCTGGGTGAACTCCCGGTGTTGGTGCGTGTGCCCCTGGATGGAAGCCTGATATTGGCGCAAACGGCTGTCGATGCCGGAGCCAGTGCGGTTAGTCTGGGCGCTCCGAGGGGCTCCCTCGCCCCTGGCCCCTCTCCCACGGGGAGAGGGGAACTTGTGAGTGGGCGGCTTTATGGCCCAGGGATTTTTCCGCTGGCGCTGCGGGCGGTGGAACAATTCGCCGGGGCTGGAATCCCTGTGATTGGAGCCGGGGGTGTGCGATCGGCCTCGGATATAGAACTCATGCTGAATGCGGGTGCCAGCGCCGTACAAGTTGGAACATCCCTGTGGAAAACGGGGGAAGTGCCCGGGGGCGCCGATTCCGCTTCGGTCTGAGATTTATGTTTGTTCAAACCTGGGTAACTTTGAAGCGCCAGGTTGCCATTCCAAAACATGCCGCCGCAAATCCCAATAAAACCGCTGCGGGCAGCAGCACCGAGGGCAGCCCCAGGCCGCGCAGGATGATGTTTTGAAAACCATCCATCGCCCAGGCGACGGGAGTAAGATGCCCAATGGTCTGGAAGGTTTTACTGGTGAATTCCAGCGGAACCCAGGCGCCGCCCAACCCGGAGAGAATGAACATGGGGATCAGCGAGTAAACCACGGTTTGTTCAGGAGTTTTGGCGAGGGTGCCGATGAGCAGGCCCATGCTGGCGGCGAAGAGTGAAGTGGTCACGGTGATCAGGAGCGTGGCCAAGGGGGCGCTGAAGTAGGGCACATTCAGAAAGAGCTGGGCGAAAAGTATCAGTACTGCAAATTGGCTGAAGATCATCAGGAACATGGCCAAAAAGTGGCCCATTAGAATTTCCGTTTTGGAGATGGCTGTGGTCAGCAGGCGTTGCAGCGCGCCGGATTTGCGTTCGAGTACCAGAACTTCAGCGGCACCGATCAGCCCGGCGATGGCAAATTGCACCATCATGCCCGGCGATGAATGCGTGAATGCATTTTCGGATTCCGTCTGGTCAGTTGGTGTGCCGGGTTGGGTGGCAATCACCGTGAAGGCAGGTTGCTCCCACTTCGTCAGCGCCAGTTCCATGCTCTGCTTGAAAAACGCCTGTCGTTGAGTCTTATTTTCGAATGGCGTGGTCTGATGCTGCACACTGGCGCTGAATTCGGCGGCCTGGAGGGCAGCCAGGAGACGATTGAGCGCGGTCTGAATGCCGTTTTGGGCGGTGATTCCGCCGGTGGTTTCCTCTTTAAGGATGGTCGTCAGGCGAATCTTTTCGCCAGCGGTGAGGGTTTCGCTGTACCCGGCCGGAATGATGATTGCTGCGGCGAGTTCGTCATCCGTAACCATCGTTTCAATGTCCGCCTGGGTGGTTGACTCAAGCGCAACCGGGCGAATATCCGGTGATTTTTCCAGCAAGCCGATGAGCACCTGGCTGATAAATTGTTGGTCGTTATCGATGATGCTGACCAGCAGACGGGAGTCGTTTTCTTCGGTGCCACCCAAACCACCGAAGGCGAAGCCGAATACCAGGGTGAAGAGCATCGGCATAATCAGCAGGAACAGGAAAGATTTCCAATCCCGAAAAATTTGAAGCAAGTCTTTGAGAGCCAGATGTAACATACGCATGGTGAACTCCTAGGCGTAACGGTTGCGGAAACGGGCACTTCCGATGACGAAGAAAACAGCCGCCCAAATTAGCAGGGCCAGGATATTGGGTAGGATACTTGTCAGGTCGTTGCCGGTCATCAGGCTTTGCAGGCCATCCACAGCCCAGCCCTGGGGCGTACACAGGGAAATGATCTTGATGAAGGCAGGTGGGTTAGGCATGCCCAGTACGAAGATTGGCATCATGCCCGCCATGCCGGTGAGGGTTACCAGACCGCCGAGCATGAACCCGGCCTGACGCTCGCTTTTCATCCACGAGATCAGGAAAACGCCAAAGGCCGATGCAGCCAGCGTAATCCCCGCACACAGCAGGATCACGGCGAGTAGATCACCCCATTGAATATGAAAAATTAGATATCCGGAGAGCAATAAAACCGTGAACTGCACGGCAATTGTCAGGAGCGTGGCGAGAAATTTGCCGCCCAGGATGGTAGTCGTAGGGGTTGGGGTGACGAACAGACGTTGCAGCGTGCCGCGTTCTTCTTCGCGCAGAATCGACTGGATGGTACTTGGGCCGGTGAAGAAAACATAGAAAATTGTCATACCGGCCATGATCATGGCAATGATGCTGATGGATTGTGTTTTGGTGGCCTCTGCACCTTGCGGGGCGCGGAATTCGAGATAGGCGTCGAGATTGTTGGTATCCGTGGTTTTGCTGGCGGCAGTGCTCTCGAAATACTGCCCAATTAACGCCTGGATTTGCGCTTCATCCACCCTGCCATTAGCTCGTGCGGATTGCTCGATGGCAACGCCCATGCTAATTTTGGAGGCAGAGAAATTATCCAGCATTTGGCTGACAACCCCGCGGATGATTGCCGGGCCAACCGTCAACGCTGGATCCTGATAAATTTCGATGGTCGCGCTACCGCTGGTAGCCAGGTAGGTATCCGTTAGATCGGTGGGCAAGATGATAGCCAGGTCGGCTTCTTGAGCATCCACCGCGGCGCGGGCGGCTTCGGGGTCGTCCAGGCGGGTGATTTGCAGCAGATCGGCAAAATTCTCAGATTCCAGCAATTCGGTCAGCAGGCCGCCCATCGACGAGACCGAACTGCCTTCTGGCGCCCCCATTTCAGCAAACGTCCCAAAGTTGCCGCGATCCTGATTAACCAGAATCACCTGCGTAATCGGCAGTACGAAGGCTTCATCTTCCGCATTGGAATTGCCAAACATCAGCGAGAACATGGCCGTCATCAACAAGGGCACACCGAACATGAACAAAATTGCAATCTTGCTGCGAAAGGATTGGGTCATGTCTTTGAGGGCGATATCGAGTATTTTTTTCATGCGAATCTCCTTATGTCTGGAGACGGAAGACCGGAGACCGATGACGGGCATACCCCCTGTCTCCCGTCCTTCGTCTTCTGTCTTCCGTCCGTTCAGTCTCTCAACGCCCTGCCTGTCAGCATCCACCGCGGCGCGGGCGGCTTCGGGGTCGTCCAGGCGGGTGATTTGCAGCAGATCGGCAAAATTCTCAGATTCCAGCAATTCGGTCAGCAGGCCGCCCATCGACGAGACCGAACTGCCTTCTGGCGCCCCCATTTCAGCAAACGTCCCAAAGTTGCCGCGATCCTGATTAACCAGAATCACCTGCGTAATCGGCAGTACGAAGGCTTCATCTTCCGCATTGGAATTGCCAAACATCAGCGAGAACATGGCCGTCATCAACAAGGGCACACCGAACATGAACAAAATTGCAATCTTGCTGCGAAAGGATTGGGTCATGTCTTTGAGGGCGATATCGAGTATTTTTTTCATGCGAATCTCCTTATGTCTGGAGACGGAAGACCGGAGACCGATGACGGGCATACCCCCTGTCTCCCGTCCTTCGTCTTCTGTCTTCCGTCCGTTCAGTCTCTCAACGCCCTGCCTGTCAGATGCAAAAACACGGTCTCCAGGTTGGGTTCCTGAATTTCTACGGAGGTGATGCGCACATTGGCTTTGGCCGCCGATTCAAACAACAAGGGCAGTACGGTGTTGGAGTCGTCCACCAACAGGTGTAGCTGCCCATTTTCGGGGGCGATATTCTCCACCCCGGGGAGGCGTTGCCAAATATCCATGATATGAGCAGCTTCAGTGTTGATCGACAATTCGATGCGATCCAACTCGCCAACGATGTGTACCAACTCGTCATGCGTGCCGCTGGCGATAATCTCGCCGTGATCCATAATGGCAATATGATCCGAAAGCTCCTGGGCTTCTTCCATGTAGTGGGTGGTGTAGAGCACGGTCATGCCCTGGCGGTTGAGTTCCATCACCGATTCGAGAATATTGCGGCGGCTTTGGGGATCAATGCCCACAGTCGGCTCGTCCATGATGACGATCTCGGGTTTGTGCAGCAAGGCAATCCCAATATTCAAGCGGCGCTTCATCCCGCCAGAGAACTTTTCCACATGGCTTTTCTGCCGATCTGTCAGGCCGACAATATCAAGGATTTCGTCCACGCGTTGCTTGAGCGCCGTGCCGCGCAGGTCGTACATCTTGCCCCAAAAGAGCAGATTTTCGCGCGCCGATAGATCACCGTAAAGAGCAATTTCTTGGGGGACAACGCCGATGAGGGCTTTAGCGGCCTGCGGATTTTTTGTGATGGAATTCCCCAGGATCGTCGCGTCGCCTCGGGTAGGTTTGAGCAACCCGGAGATCATCGAGATCGTGGTGCTCTTACCGGCCCCGTTAGGGCCTAACAGGCTGAAGACTTCTCCTTGGTGGATTTCGAGATTAACCCCCTTGACGGCATAGACTTCGCCGAAATCCTTATGTAAATTCTGAGTTTGAATAGCGGGGTTTGTTTCAGACATCATTACTCCTTTTTTGAATCCTGGCAGCTAATTTGATCTACGTTTGAATTCGGTTCTTGTTTCATCGTGAATAGTGTAGCCAGTTGGATGCGAGCTGTCGATTGGTAATTTGGGCTTGATCATCCTGTATTTTCGTACAATGTACCTCTGTACAATGGAAAATAGCTTCAAGAAGAGTACAATAAATGTATGAACCAAATATCATCTTGTTGGCGCAAAAGAATTCAGCAATTTTTCTTCCCCCTGCCTGAAGGTCCCTCGGAAAGCTACATCGAGTTGAGACCCATGCTTGTCATGGTAACGCTGGTGATGATTGGCCTGTATATCATGAATGTTATGGTTTCAATGCTGGTGAATGATCCGCTGCGTTTGACGGCATTTACAGTGTTATTTTTTATTCACTTAATGCTTTATTGGATGATCTTAAATTTTATTCAATCTGAACAGCGCACACTGGGTTATTTATTGGCTCAGGGGATGCTCGCATTTGTGATTGTTTTGATCAGCGGAAATGTCTATTTAGCGATTGGTCTATTTTCTGCTGTCAGTGGCACAGCAGTCGGGATGTTGGGGCGAAACCGTCTGGCGTTTGCGGGTGTGGTTCTATATATTTTCCTGGCGACTGGTAGTGTTCTCCTGCTGAGTGATTTTGGGACATTTCGCGATTTATTGCCTGTATTATTAGGGGCGGTCGCATTTTCGGCGTTTTTCGCTTATTTGTTTCACCGGCAGGCGGAAGCCAGCGACCGGGCGCAAGGCTTATTACAAAATTTGGAAGACGCTCACAAACAACTTGCTGAGTATGCTCTTGAAGTCGAAAATCTCACTTTGACCACGGAGCGCCAACGCATGGCCCGTGAGTTGCACGATACGCTGGCGCAGGGGTTAGCGGGGCTAATCCTGCAGTTGGAAGCAGCCGACTCGCATTTGGGGAGTGGTCATTCTCAACGAGCGCAGGCCATTGTCCAACAGGCTATGGTGCGGGCGCGCACGACATTGGCTGATGCTCGCAGTGCAATCGATGATTTGCGCACTTCTCAATCCTCAATTGACATCAATACGGCAATTCGTGAGGAAACCAAACGCTTCACTGCAATTACGAATATCGATTGCAAGCTGGAACTCCATGCGCCGCGGGGAATTCCGGCTCAAATCGCTGAAGTCGCTCGCAGAGCGATTTCGGAAGGTTTATTAAATATCGCCAAACATGCGCAGGCCAGCCAGGTTTCGGTTGGACTGGTTTGTGAATCGCAATTGATGCAGATCGAGATTAGTGATAATGGGGTTGGATTCAATCCGGGAGATGCCATTAGCCGTTCGGGGCATTACGGCTTGTTGGGGATGCGCGAACGGGCGCGAATTTTGGGAGGCGTTCTGAGCATTGAGAGCGCCCTGGCCCAGGGGACAACCCTGCGACTCACATTACCCCTAAGGCCTGCCGATGACTGAAGCCATCCGCATTTTAATTGTCGACGACCACTTGATTGTGCGTGAGGGCCTGCGGCTGATTCTGGAAACCGAAGACGGCTTCGAGTTGGTTGGTGAGGCCAGTGATGGCGCCCAGGCCGTAGATTTGGCCGCCGAACTGCACCCCGATGTGATTCTGATGGATTTGCGTATGCCCCGCATGGATGGCCTGACCGCCATCGAAATTCTCCAGCGCCAGCATCCGCAAATTGCCATCGTCATTCTGACGACTTTCAAAGAAGATGACCTGATGCGCCGCGGGTTGAAAGCCGGGGCGCGTGGTTATTTGCTCAAAGACACCGACCGCAAAACGCTCTTCAACACCATCCGGGCGGCGGCGCGTGGCGAAACCTTGCTGCAACCAGAAATTTTGGAACAATTGCTTTCTCCACCCAAATTTTCCGCGCAGCCGCAACAATCCATTGCGGATACTGCCGACCTGACCGACCGCGAGCTGGAAGTGCTCACAGCCGTGGCGGGAGGTGCTCGCAGCAAGGAAATCGCCTATGCTCTGGGAATCACCGAGCGCACTGTGAAGGCACACCTTTCGAATATTTATAGAAAATTGGGAGTTGATTCGCGTGCCGCCGCCGTTTCTGAAGCTATGCAGCGCGGCATCTTGGGGGTATAGCTTATTTTTCCATCCAGATTGTCACGGGGCCGTCGTTGTGAATTTCGACCAACATGTGAGCGCCGAATTCCCCGGTTTTAGTAGGAACCCCCTCGGCAGCGAGCCGCTCGACGAAGCGCGCCACCAACGGGTACGCGTCTTCGGGACGGGCTGCATCTGTGAAGGATGGTCTGCGCCCTTTGCGAGTATCCGCATAGAGCGTAAACTGAGAGATCACTAACGCCTCCCCACCCACTTCCAGGATCGAGCGATTCAGCTTTCCATCTGCATCTTCGAAGATGCGCAAATTTGCAATTTTCTGGGTGAGATAGTGAATTTGTTCGTCCCCATCGTCAGGACTGATGCCCAACAAGAGCACCAGCCCTGATTTGATTTCAGCAATCACGCGCCCCTCAACAGACACCCGGCTGCAATTGACGCGCTGCAATAAAACGCGCATGGTCAGTTCCTAATCCGGACGAGCCGGAACCAAAAAATTTCACTGAATACCGGGTATTGATTACTGATTACTGCCCGTGGCTTTCCACTCTAGCGCTTTGAGCTTGAGTTTCATAATTTGCGCTTCTATCATCCCATCGATCAGGCTGGGGTTAACTTTTATGCCATGCTCGCTAAGATATTTGGCGGCCATATCGACGGCATAAGCCTTTTTGGAGAGTGCCGCACCGGTGGCGACATCGATGGCGGTTTTCTTGGCGCCACTTTGTTCCGCTGCCAGTACCGCAGATTCAATGGCTTTGTCGATCAGCGCGCTGCGAGCTTCCGGGGTATTAACTGGAGGCGCATAGTTTGAAAACTGTCTATTGACTTCGGACTCGATCAACGTGGCAATTTCTTCCACATCAATCTCGACGCCTGCTCGATCAAGATACCGTTGCACGGCGTCAATGGCGTAGTTTTTCTTTTCGCCGCCGCTCTTGAGCAGGCCCGAAAAACCCGCCTGTTCAGCCGCACCGACGGCCATTTTGATGCCCTTCTCGATCATTTCGAGCTGTTCTTTGGAGAGATTTTGTTTAATCTCTGCGCTTTTTGTGCGCATCCATTGAAAAGCACCGGCTACCACGATGGGTATGGCAATAATTAAAAGAGCCTGTGCCAAAAGGGTTAAAAAATTGGTGAAAGCATTTCCTGCATCCATTTTGTTCCTCCGTTTGTCTAAATCTTCTTTGGCTAAGAGTTAAGGCTCTTTGAGACTTTGCGTGGAGGTTCCCAGATTTGGGGGTGTGGCGGGTG
>CALCSH010000446.1 GCA_937893815.1 uncultured Anaerolineae bacterium
TGCCCGGTAAACGCACATCTGATACCATTAAATCAAATGTGCCCATCGATAACTCCAGAAGGCCCTCTTCGCCCGACGGCACATCCAGAATTTCAATATCGGCATCCAGCGTTTCGATGGCGCTAACCAGTGTTTTCCGCACCTCGCGCGTATCATCTACGATCAAAACTCGATAATCAGCCATAACGAAAATGATTGTATCATGGAATAAATTGTCTCAAATTTAAATTTTAGGGGGTCTCTGGGAATTGCCGCGAGAAATTCAAGATTTAGGGATATGCATGGAACACACTTCGATCCGCTGATCTACGTTCTGAATTAAAAACCCCCCTTCCAGGGAAGGGGGGAACGAAAAACAATCCAGTTGACTCTTACTGAATATCAAATTCGGATCAGGCTATTTTAAGAGATACCTATACAAACTAAATGTGATAGCAGGCTGCGAGATGACCGCCGCCTTGATCTTCCAATGGCGGGTGGTCGTTGCCTTCGCAGATTTTATCAGCCAGCGGGCATCGATCATAGAAGCGGCAGCGCGGTTCCGGATCAACCGGGCGCGATATACCACCCTTAATCAGGATGGGTTCGCGGGTATAGGTAGGATCCGGGACTGGCACAGCCGAGAGCAGTGCTTTGGTATACGGGTGCTTTGGGTGTTGCAACACATCTTCCGTATTGCCAATCTCAACAATTTTACCCAGATACATTACCGCTATGCGATCACACATATAGCGAGCAACGGCCAGATCGTGTGTGATGTACAGATAGGTAACACCAAACCGGTCAGCCAAATCTTGCATCAGATGCATAACGCCGGTGCGCACCGAAACGTCCAACATCGAGGTGGGTTCGTCGGCAACGACAAAATCAGGGTTAATTACTAATGCACGCGCAATCGCCACACGCTGTCGTTGGCCACCCGAAAGTTCATGAGGATAGCGGAACAAGAAGCTGGATGCGGGAGTTAGCCCAACGGTTTCGAGTAAATCCGAAACGCGTGCCTCGCGCTCAGCTACAGTGCCAATTCCTTGAACATTAAGCGGCTCGGCAACGGTGTCGTAGATCGTCAGGCGGGGGTTCATCGACTCGTAAGGGTCTTGGAAGATCATCTGCACACGGCGGCGGAATATTTTCATTTCTTTCCCGCGCATATGAGCAATATCCACTCGGCCTTCGTCGGTATCCAGGAAAATGTTGCCCTCGCTGGGGTCGATCAGACGGGTGAGCAATTTGCCGGTTGTGGTTTTTCCGCACCCGGACTCGCCGACCAATCCAACGCTCTCGCCGCGCTTGATCTTCAGATTCACTCCGCTTACCGCATGAACAAAGGATTCGGCCTGTTTAAAAACGCCTTGCCCAATCGGAAAGAGTTTCGACAGATTTTGTACATCAACTAGAGTATTGTTATCTTGTGTCATTATTTCACGCCTCCCGGATGCCAGCAAGCAGCATAGTGGCCTACGGCATGTTCTTTGAAATCCGGTTCTTGTTCACGGCAGATTTCCGTCGCATAGGGGCAGCGCGGATGGAAACGACAACCTGCGGGCGGGTTCAGCAGGTCGGGTGGTTCACCGGCCAATGTCACCAATTCAGTCTTTTCACCTACAATCGACGGGAATGAAGACATCAATGCCATCGTATACGGATGAATCGGATGATGGAAAATATCTTCTGTGCTGGACATTTCAACCAGCTTACCTGCGTACATCACACCTACACGCTGGCTAACTTCTGCAATCACGGCAATGTCGTGAGAAATATAGATCATTGCCATATTGAGTTCTTCCTGAATTTCGCGGATGCGCTTCAGAATGGCATCTTGTACGATCACGTCCAGCGCAGTTGTTGGTTCATCAGCAATGATGATGTCAGGATCGCAAGAAAGCGCCATCGCAATCACCGCACGCTGGCGCATACCACCGCTGTACTGGTGAGGGTACTGCGTCTTGAGTGCGGGATCTAACCCAACCAGGTTGAAGAGATAGTCAATTTTCTCGCTCATTTCCTGATCGCTGAGGTGAGGCATATGCTCGCGCATAGCCTCTGCGATCTGTTCTTCAACGCTATAAACCGGGTTCATAGAATTCATCGCTGCCTGGAATACCATCGAGATATTCTTCCAGCGATATTTGTTCATCTCTTTATCAGACAACGGCACGGTGTCGACATCGTTGATTTTAATTTCGCCGTTGAGAATTTTTGCGTTGTTGGGTAATAACTTCAACAGGGAAATCGCAATAGACGTTTTCCCGCAGCCAGATTCACCCACCAAGCCAATGGCCTCACCGCGCTTGACGTGGAATGTAACGCCATCCACAGCGAAGACTGGGCCTTTGCGGGTCATATAGTGCATGGTTAGGTCATTTACTTCAAGAACATTTTCTGTCATGGTAAAAATCCTGTTCCTTTAGCCAGTTTTGGTTATCGCTCACGTAGCCGGGGGTTCACAACTTCATCGAGCGCGCGCCCCACCATATAGAAAGCTGCACATAGAAGGGTGATCGCCAGGCTGGCTGGGAGTAACAGATACCAGGCATCAAAGCGCATAATATACCCAAATACCTGCGTGGTATTGATCATTAGCCCCCAACTCATGTCAATCTCGGTGAGGCCGAAGAATGAAAGAACGGCTTCCGAGAAGATCGCGCCGGTCACTACAAACATCATATAAAGCAGCGCGATGGGCAGCAGGTTCGGCACCATGTGGGTGAAGATGATGTGAAAATCGCCGCCGCCAGAGATGCGCGCGGCTTCGATATAGGGTTTCACCTTGACGGTTAGCGCTTGAGATTTGATCACGATGGCAGTACCCCCAAAGCCAGAGAGAATCCCGATGAACAGGGCCAGCTCTATCATCCCGACACGCATCAACGCACTCATCACGATTAATATCGGCAAATATGGAATCATGATCACAAGGTCCACAATGCGCATGAGCAAAATGTCGGTTATCCCGCCATAATAGGCTGCAATAGCACCAATGGAAGTCGCGATTAACACGGTCACGATTGCCGAAATCATACCGAGAGCAAACTCATAACGCGTGCTGAACATGAGTTGGCTCAGCACATCTCGACCCATCGGGTCGGTGCCTAGAAGGTGCTTTGCTGAAGGGGGAGATGGGTGGTATGGAATTTCGATATCAAACCCGTTCACAGGATCATAGATCTTAGCTTCCCAGACGGTGCTTATCAAAATCGGGTGTGCAAGGGCAAATAACCCAAAGAATATGATCAGGCCCAACCCAAACAAACCGATTGGATTTTCAGCGAACATGGCCCAGTTTGTTTTTACCGCTCGCCAGAACAGGCGCAAACGAACCCGCCATAGGGGAATATATGTCGCATCAACAGGTGATGAAATAGTGCTCATATGAAATCTCCTAGCTAAATCGAATACGCGGGTCGAGGAACGCGTAGCCAATATCGGCAACCAGGTGGCTGAGCAATGTCATCACACCTGTAACGGTAAGGGCACCCATTGCCAAGGGAATGTCTTCAACCTGGGCAGCGTTCAGCAAAGTGAGGCCAAGTCCAGGCCATGAGAAGATCGTCTCTGTAATAATGCCGCCGCTAAGTGAGCTACCAATACTGAATACCAGGCCCGTCCACACGGGCAGAAGTGCATTTCTGGCTGCATGCTTGTCGCGTATTATTTTTTCTGGCATCCCTTTGGCACGAGCCGTTAGAATATAGTCTTCGCGCAGGGTTTCCAACATACTGGTACGCATCAGCAGCATTGTGCCACCATATGCGATTAGCGTGACGGTTAGAACCGGCAATACCAGGTGTTGTAAAATATCCCAGGCGTATAAACTAATACCACTGGATGCAAAGCGCCAATATAAAAATACACCGATAAAAGGCACGACAAAACTAACCCACCGGCCCGTTTTGCGTAATTGTGAAGAAAGGCGTTGCGTTCCAATCAGCCCAAGAATCATCACGCCCGTAGCAATCATCACCGACCAAATCATGCGCACAAATACATCATTAGCATGAATGCCTTCGGGGGCAGTAAGCCATAAAATTGGGTCGAGGAATTTTCCAGGGGGGAGCCAGTCGAGATAAACGGCAAAAAGCCAAATCATCATCAGGGCAAACCAGGGGGTAAATACCGTGTAAAGAATTACGCCAACCAGCGTAGATGAATACTCGATCACACCTCCGCGCTTCCAGGCTAATACCTTTCCTGAAGCGTACCCTGCCCAAAACGAAATCACTGAAGCGCTCAAGAACAGCACTAATGTGCGCGGAAGTCGCTCTAAAATGATTTCAGTTACGGGGCGTGGAAACTGAGAAAAAGAAACTCCCAAATCGCCTTTATAGAAATTTCCAATATATTTCAAAAAACGTTCCGCAGGTGGACGATCTAGCCCCAAATCCACACGAATACGTTCACGTTCCGCTGGCGGAATATCCGGGTTCAGCGTGAGCAAGTCTGCAATATCACCCGGCTGCGCATCCATCAGAAAGTAGGTTACCGTCTGAAACATCAGTAGTGTGATAAACATCTGCAAAAAGCGTTTGCCTAAGAATTTCCACATATTATTATTTTCTCCTTAAATAAATTTACGTACTCTGCACTCCGCTTCCCTCACTCATGCAAAACGGAGTACGGAATACGCAAACCAAGAGATATATTTCGATCATTTTTTGATTGGGAAAAGCCCCGATTGTAGGAGCGGGCGAAAAATCCGCCCGCTCCTCATTTTTCTATCGGTTGCCCGATCTACGACCAAAAACTACTTGGAAAGCAATACCTGAGCGTCAGTCTGCATACCAGCCTGAGCTTCGATACCACCCAAAGTTTCGGTGTAGGGGAATACAACACGCTCGTTCGCCAAGTCGTAAGTCTGCTTGTAGAACAAGTTGATGTAAGGACGTTGATCAGCCAATACAACCTGCATCTGGTAAACGAGTTCCTGAGCGCGTTCAAGGTCACCGGTGCTCATGAATTCTTCGACCAGGGCATCGTACTCATCGTTCTTGAAGCACGGGGTGTTGTAGTTGCCAGTATCGGCGGTGCACTGGCTACTGTGCCAGAAGTCATAGTAGTAGCTGGGGAAGGCCACGTTGCCGAGGCTCCAGCCGAGGATGTACATGTCGTAGTTCGCATCAACGAACACAGGGCCGAGGATGGTGTTGAAGCCGGTCAATTCAGACTTAACAGGCATACCAAGCTCACGCAGCCATTCGGAAATCCACTGGTTGAAGGTGGCGCGAATGGGGTCATAAGCAGGGCCAGGGCCGAGGATGGTCAGTTCAGGAACTTCTTGTCCGTCGGGGCCTTTGATGCCAACACCAGGATCAACGTCTTCGGTATCAGCGTTCCAGGCGGGAGCGGTTTCCCACGACCAGCCAGCGTCGGTGAGTACCTGAACAGCCATATTAACGCGCTCTTCACGGCTCAGACCAACATAAGGAGCGGGGGTGTCGGGGTTGTACCAGAAACCGTTTCCGGGGGGCATAGTGGAGTACATGGGGAAGACAACACCACCGAGTACGCTATTAACCACAAATTCTTTGTCCATAACAATGTCAGCCGCCTGGCGGAACTCGTAATTGGACATGGGGAATTTGTTCATATTGAAGGCAATGTAGTACATGCCGTAGTCAGCGTTGGTGTAGGTGGTAATGCCCTGACCTTTTTCAGCCTGCTCGCGCAAACCGCGGGAAAGACCCAGGGGGTTGATCACATAGTCAACTTCGCCATTGGCCAGTGCCAAGAAAGCAGCATCCTGGGAACCGTAGATGGAGAAGATAACATTGGGGCTGTAAGGGCCGGATGTGTAGCGCAGGGTTTCTTCGCCTTCGGCATTGCCGTAAAGCTCGTAAGCGGTGCCATCGGGCATGGTCAGCGACCAGGTGCCGTCTTCGAATTCAACGATTTCGGCGCCTTTGAAGTAGTAGCCATCATTGGCGGTGCGCTGTACAAACGCGCCAGCTTCCCACTTGTCGGTGGTGTAACCACCAGCGGAGGGAGCGCCAGCCGCATCGGCTTCGTACAGAGTAGTGCGAGCGTTGGTGTAGGCCTCATCATAGGTAGCATACGCGGCACATGCATCGGCGTCAGCGCCTTCAGCTTCGCAATCTTCGGGACGTTCCATTTCGGGGGCAGCTACACCATCAACGAAAACGTAAGCAGCGGCAACACCGTCTGCCCAGAAGTGCTGGGGCAGAATGGGAGCCAAAGCAATACCAGCCTGCCAGGTGCCCAGGGAGGGGGCTTCGGCGAAGGTATAGACAACAGTGTAATCGTCCGCAGCTTCGGCGGTGACATCAACACCGTTGGGGGAACACTGGTTGGGCCAGTTCTGGGTCAGTTTGAGGTCTTTGCAGGCGTTGTGGGTGAAAACAACGTCATTGGCAGTGACAGGTTCGCCATCACTCCAGGTTGCGCCTTCAACCATTTCAACAGTAATGGTGTAGGTACCATCGCCATTGTCCACAGCTTCGGGGATAGCCTTGGCCAGGGAGGGGACGAAGTCGAAGCGCTTGTCGGAGAGGGTAAACAAGGCCGGAGCCTGACCAGCGAGAACATACTGGGTCCAGACAGAAGAACCTGGGCCAAGGTAGTTCCAGTAGTTCAGGGAAACTGGCTCTTCGAAGATCGCGACGCGGTAAGCATCACAGCACTCAGCGGCAGCAGCCACTGGTTCTTCAACAACAGGGGCTTCTGCTGCTACTTCGACGACAACAGTTTCAATAATTGTTTCGCCAGCTTTTTCAACGATCACAGTTTCTACTACTGTGACAGTCTCGGGAGCGCAGGCTGCCAGAGCGAGGCTGGCAATCACCAGGATACCGAGAACCAAATAGAATTTTTTAGACATTTTCCTTACTCCTCCAATTGGATTATAGGTAAATGAGGTTGAATGTTCCGTACGTTTTTTTAGTTAAGCTACTGATGATATCTTTCTTGCCGGGCACCACCTCCTTCAATCACACAATATGGCTTCATTCGGGCGCGTAATTTCGCGATTAATTTCAATTTTTAATGCAGCACCCGTCTATACAATTCAGCCGATTATAACATAACTGACTCTACCACAAAAAAAACAGAGATGGGAGTACGCACTATTGCGGACACCCATTTTGAGTCGCAAAACTTTCGATATTTCTCAAATCCAAATCCGCACTGGCGCCATTCGAGAGAACACAAATATCAATCTGAGCCGCCGAAATATCCGGATTCCAGTATAGTGGAGCCGCCGGTACATCTTGCGCAAAAATTATCTGCGCCTGTTGGTGGGCCTGTATATTTTCGGGCGTATCGGGCAATGTTGTCTGCGCAGTTCGACAAGCCAGATCGTATTCGGGATTGTTGTACCCGGTCAGGTTTCCGCCACCCCAACCTTTGCTGAACTCCGGTGATGGGCCGGGGATTTCATCGCTGGTGTAAAGGAAGCAAGGTGGGGCCTGATCGACAGACCAGGCGAATTGCGCTATATCAAATCGACGGCCAAAAATATCGCCCTCAGGCCCGGGACGGAGAAATTGCTCCCAGGGTTGAACATTGATATTGACTTGAATACCGCACTCGGCCAATGAGGTTTGCACCATTTGAGCAGCGGCCTGCCGTAGAGTGTCTTCTGGCACCGAGTAATCCAATACAAAAGGTGTGCCATCCATCACATCTACGCGGCCTAATGAGGTGAGCGCGGTATCGGGGTTCTGATCGGAATCTACCCAACCCGCATTGGCCAAAAGCGCCAGCGCAGATGGAGGGTCAAACGCATAGGTTGGCAAATCGATAGGGTACAGCACATGCTCCGGCGGGAGAAAACCATCGGCCACGGTTGCCAACCCCATCAGGAGTCCGTCTGCCATTCCCTGGCGGTCTATACACATGGCAACCGCTTGCCTCACTTCACGGCTGGCGAAGAAATCCACATGCGTTTCATCCACAGAAGTAATCCCAAAAGCGGCTTGCTCCCATGAATGTTGGTTGGTAACCTGTAATGCGATTTTGCCATTTGCCTGCGCTTCAAGCAGCCGGGGAGCACCTTCCAACGTCAGGGCTGTTTGATCCACAAAATCACATTCGCCAACCAGCAGAGCATCAATAGCTGCCGAGCCGGTCTCAACAAAACGATATACAAGATAATCGAATCGCGGCAAGCCTTCGGCGCTGCGGAAATAGTTTTGATTGCGATGCAGGGTGATATGATCGCCGGGAACCCATTCATCCATTACATAAGGCCCCCAACCTAATGGATTGCGGGTTGTCAAATCGGAAATCAGCATGGTTTCACGATCCATTTCCCCCATCAGGTGCTGTGGCAGCGGTGAGAAGAAATTTGTAGCATACTCACCTTGGTAGCCCGGAATTGCCACCCATTCAACTGTTTGGGCATCAAGTGCTGTGTAACTTTGGGTATAACGTAAAACTTCCAGCGTATTGCCGAAAAAAGATTGCGCTGCATGGAATGAAAAAACAGAATCTTGTGCTGTGAGGGGGGTTCCATCAGACCAGAGCAAGCCTGGCAAAAGCTGGAAGCGTACAACCAATGCATCTACCACCACGGGTTGATCTCCGCTATAGGTTTGAGCGCATGTTGCGCTTGTACACCCGCTGGGGCGGAAGCGCGTCGCTTCATCGAGCGCGACCCAATTACCGTCTGCATTGACAAGGATTTCGCCTTTCGTAATCTCAACAGGCCGCAATTCTGCATCACCATTTTGCAGGGAAGGAATGCGTTCCAGAATCACTGCTTGAACCTGCCCATCGAAGGTATCAAAGGGGCCATCGTAAATTGCCTGCAAAACGCCGCGGCTTGCTGCGGTCGTATTTGCATATAGGAATAAGGATGTAGGCTCCTGCCCCATACACACTGTTAAAATACTAGGAGGTTCAGGAGTAGCGGTTGGCAATGGGGTTGGCGATGTATATGCTTCCACCAATGCCTGCACCGTAAGATCAACACCGGCTTCTTCTGATGTTGGCTTAGGAGTACATGCTGCTAATGTTCCAATAAAAACTACCAGAACGAAATAATTAATAAATTTCAACATGTTTTTATAACAGTGCGTTAGCCTGCTTATGGGTTGGATAGGGTTAAAGTTTTACCAATCTTATAATATGAGCACACCCATTTGTAACGAATAAGCTGTTGCATGCGCAAAACGGTCGAATGACGAAGCATTATATTCACGGTTGAGCATAAAATCCAATAACTGAAACACTCTGACAGATCGTTTTTTTGGGGGTTGGGCTGCAGTTTGCAAAATGCGCGCTTTTATATCCGCAGGGGGTGATTGCGGATTTAACCATTGTTTCAAACCACGACGCAGTCTGAGGTCGAAAAATTCTTGCGTCTGTCGTTTAGGTGAATTCATATTGAACATCCCCAATACTGATGCCATTCTCCGTTTCTAGCTGCATCTTTAATGCCTTGCGTCCATAGTGCAGGCGCGATTTCACCGTTCCAACCGGAATATCGAGAACGGATGATATCTCCTGCAAAGAGAGGTCACTAAAGTAATGCAACACAATCACTACCCGATGGCGAAACGGCAACGTAGCTACAGCGGAAGAAATGTGGCGCCACTCTTCTTTTTTCTCTACCTGAAAAGCTGGTGATTGCTTCTTGCCACTTTTAAACCATTCAGCCATATCTTCGACAGGGCGGAAAAGCCACCGTTTTCGGCGTTTGATCCATGTGTAGGTTAAATTTGTCGTCACCCGATATAACCAGGGTTCCAAGGGTCTTTCGGGGTCAATGTGATGAGAAAATCGGTGTACCCGCAAGAACACATCCTGCAGTAGATCAGCCGCGGCTGGTTCATCACCGGTAATTGCAAGCGCGGTCCGGTATACGATATGTTGATACCGGTCATATAGCGCACCTAGGGCGTCCAGGTCACCGTCCTGAAGCTGCAAAACTAACTCGCGATCACTACTCAATGGGAAGCTTCCTCATTTTGTATTTGCCCTTAGTACTACTATCAATGGAAAAGGTTCAAATCCAGTTGCTGATAGAGTTGAAACACGTTAACTTCTTCAAATAAATTGAATTCGATCTACTTGGATAGTGGCTGGGGGGGCGTAGTAGCAATCGCGTAATTGAAAGCACTGATACGCTCTTACCACAGCCGCTTTCTCCAACAATCCCCAAGGTTTCCCCCCTAGCCAAGGAGTAAGAAATCCCATTGACTGCATGGACAATACCATCCTCTGTATCAAACTTTGTATAAAGGTTGGTAATCTCCAAAATGTTCGAGTTGTCCAAATCCTTATTCTCCTCCGGAAGAGCTATGTCGACTACCTTTGCTATCTACAAGTAACTTACCCGGGATTACCTATCCAAATCAATGGTGGTTGCAGAACTGACTCCACTGAAAAAACTACCGTGCAGGTGTTCCCGCCGGAATATATGGGGGTGGTGGCGAAGCCACCACCCCCATATATTCCGGCGGACATCTCCGTCATCGGCTTTTTGCAGTAGAGTCAGAACTAAAATCGTGAACAGAATCATTATACATTACACATTCATGTTTGTGCATACCAATATCTTGGCTCATTGGGAACTGCCGTGAGAAATACCACGGGGATTCCCAGAGACCTAATATCTTCTCTTTTGGGGAAAAAACTGACTATCAGAAAGTTTCAAAGAGCCGCGGAAAAATCTAATGGTAACCAGAAAAACCTGGGAGTAATACTTTACCAATCTTGCCCATCGGTTTCTTCGCCGTATCGCAGGCGGACATACGACTCATAGCGTTCATAATGAACAGAACCATCTTCAACTGCGGCTTGAACGGCGCAATCTGGCTCGTGCAGATGCGTGCAATTGCTAAAACGGCATTCCGCTACCAAATATCGCAGCTCAGGGAAATAGCCATCCACCTCCTCGGGTTCGATATCCCACAAGGCGAGGGCTTTCAGGCCTGGTGTGTCGGCCACATAACCTCCTCCCACCACGGGGAATAGCTCGCGCACCACAGTGGTGTGCCGTCCTTTATTGGAAGATAGGCTGACTTCTTTAACAGCCAGCCCCAGGTTGGGTTGGATAACGTTTAGCAGAGTAGATTTGCCCACCCCAGAGGGACCTGCAAAAACCGAAATTTTGCCGCGCAACTGTTTATGTAACGCTGAAATTCCCCTTCGCGTGGAAGCTGATGTATAGAGGATTGAATATCCAATATCTTTATAATGCCCAAACCATTTACGCGCGGTGCGCATCCCGACCAGATCTACTTTATTAAACACAATCAAGGCGGGAATTTCAGCCTTTTCGGCAACAATCAGAAAACGATCCAGCATACGCAGGCGCGGTTCCGGCTCTGCGCAGGCAAAAACAAAAATGGCTTGATCGGGGTTGGCTATCAGGATTTGTTGATATTCACCGCGCGGTGTGGGGGCCATCCGCGAGAACATGGTACGACGATCTTCGATGGATTCGATCATCCCTGTGCCATCATCCAATACGCTGATCTCGACCCAGTCGCCCACAGCAATAATATCCCCTGTGCGGCGGCCTTGCTTAAGGCGCCCTCGCAATCGGCACACGACAAGGCTACTCTCTGTTTGTACGGTAAAAAACCCGGATTGTGAACGAATTAATAAACCTCGCAAGATTGCCTTTCTAGTTGGTCGTTAAAATGCGTTTTGGAGTGAATCATTCGTCCTGCTGATAGTATTCCGTTAGGGTTCAGGTGTAGGCTCCTCTTCAGGCAATGCTATCACACCCACGCTCGACTCCCAGGGGAGCAGGTAACTCCGATGGCCTTCAAAATACTGCTGTGCAACCGCACGAAAGATGGGTGCGGCCACTTCTGAACCTTCCCCGGCGAATTCACCTACAACCACAATGGCGATATCGGGTTTGTCGGCGCGGTTGCGGCGAGTATACCCAGCAAACCAGGCATGGGATTCGCCCGCGCCTGTTTCGGCTGTACCCGTTTTCCCGGCAAAGGGAGTAATATTGGAGCTATACGCGCCCAGTACATAATACGCCGTCCCGCGACGATTTTCGACAACGCTGATCATGGCACGCTGCAAAACATTCAGGGTTTCATCGCTGATCGGTAATTCGCCTTTGGCGATGGATTCAAACTGATAAACAGGTTCTTCCCCTTGTAAGCCTATGTGATCAATCAACTGCGGCTGGTAGATCGTGCCACCGTTCCCAATGGCGGCAATAAATTGTGCAACTTGCAATGGCGTAACCAGCGTATCGCCCTGACCGATGGCATTATTGATAGCATCAATTTCTTCCTGGGGGTCGGGAATATTCCCTGCTTCTTCCTCCACACCTTGAATACCCGTCAGACTGCCCAACCCAAAGCCACGCGCCATTTCTGAGATGGCATCCGTCAACCCCTGGCGGTACAAATCCAAACCAATATGCCAAAAGTAGGGGTTGCACGAGCGCATTAGCCCTTCTGGCAGCGTTAGCATGCCGCTGGGCGGCGTTTTACATTCCCCTTCGGTCGCCAATTCATTGGTGCAGTGTTCATACGTCCAATCGTAACGCGGGGGGATGTCGGTGATTTCAGTGAACGCGTATTGACAATCGTAGGTTGAATCGGCGGTATACAGGCCGCTTTCCATGGCGGCAGCCAAGGTAATAATTTTGAATACCGAACCGAGGGGGTATTGTCCCTGGCTGGCGCGGTTGAGTAAGGGATTGCTGCTGTAGGGGGAATAGATATCGTCAAGCTGATAGCTATAGTTATAATTATTCGGATTGAAAGCGTTGGGGTCAAACCACGGCGAAGATGCCATCGCCAGCACGCGTCCGGTATCAACTTCCATCACAACAACAGCGCCAGCGTATTTTGCCAGCATAATTTGTACGGCCTGTTGCAAGTCGGCATCAAGGGTGGTGTAGATCGGCAGCGAAGGGTGCGCCTCCACATCGGCCAATTGAGTGACTACTTGATTATCCGGACCCAATACATATAAGGAACCACCCCGATTCCCCGTGAGATATTCTTCGCCCCATTTTTCAATTCCCTGACGACCAACCATCTCATCACGCCGAAAGCCTTTTCGCAGATAGTCTTCTACTTCCTCGGCCTGAATCAGCGAAACGTACCCCAAGGCTTGCGAAGCAATCCCGTCATTAAAATAGTAGCGGCCCTCATAGGGATACATATAAAGCAGCCCGTCATCGTAAACCGGATCAACGGAATAATAACGTTCGACGTGTGAGCGCAGGGCTTCGCCCAATGGCAGATACCAATCGGCTCCAAGCGGGAAATCAGCATACATGGCTGTAATCGTGCCCGGGTGCAAGCCGGTAAGCCACTGCAAATCGGACAAAAAGCCATCGGCCTGATTGGGGTCTATGCGCCCGGGTATGATACCCACCGAAACGGCTTCTGCGTAGGCGACCAGCGGCTCGCCATTCTGGTCGTATACATTGGCGCGTGAAGGTACGTGGCGTTCCATCCACAGGGTATTGCCCCCGGCTAATTCGGGCAGAATCAACTCATCGCTCCATTGCACCCGCCAGGCTCCATCTTCCATGCTAAGGCTCATCACAGTATCGCGTTGAATATCACCCACTAAAACACTTTGTAAAGTAATCCGAAAACTGGCTTGAGCGCTTTGCGAGTTACGCACGAGCGAAGAGAGAATTTCAGAATCCACAGTAGCCAGCGCCAACTCAGCGGCTACGCTGGTATAGCGCAGCGTAAAATCTTCCAGGCTGATAGCATCACGACTGACAGTTGTGAGCATATTGTACATACTCGGGTAATCATCCGCTTTCCAGGCCGCGAGGTAGGCACTAACAGCTTCGTCCACATCAGGCACGGGGGTGGTTCGCGGCGCTACCGTTGGCAGCGCTGTAGCACTTGGCAATGGTGTTGGTGAAATTTCGGCAGGCTCCGGCGTAGCTGTAGCACATCCCGCCAGAAGAAAGATCAGGAATATTAAAAGCACAATTCGATGCTTCATAAGGTTTCTCGTAGAACAGAATCAAATACCGGGCAATGATAGCCCAATGCAGCCTGACACGCGGCTGGAACATTAACAGTCAAGGTGTGTCCCATTTTTCGCAAGGTGCGCGCCAGATGACACAGCGGAAAGCCAACTACATTGGCATAGCAGCTTTGGAATTTTTCAGCCGGATGAAAGCCTTCATTTTGAATGGCGTATGCCCCGGCTTTATCGAACGGATCACCGCTGGCAATATAGGCCAGCATCTCTTCATCCGAATAATTGCGCATGGGAACCTGCGAAGCGCCCAAGTCGGTCAACAGCAGATCGCGCGCCATATCGTAAACAGCCAGAGATGTAAAAACCTGGTGTGAACAGCCGCGCAAACGACGTAGCATCTCTTCAGCTTCGGCAGCGTGGCATGGCTTACCCAGAATTTCGCCATCATCCACAACGGTGGTATCGGAAGCGATTACCCAGGCAGGCGAATCGAGGGCCGCGGCAATCGTGCGGCCCTTTTGTTCGGCAAGACGCAGCACATAATCTGGGGGAGGCTCGCCGGGAAGCACCGATTCGTCTACATCGGCGGGCATCACCACAAAATCCAGGTTAAGAAGCCCAAACAATTCACGACGGCGGGGAGAGTTGGAAGCTAAAACCCATATCACAAGGCTTGATTCTATCACATCCGCTAGATTGCTTTATAGTACAATTCGTCTAGTCCAGACAACTCGGAGTTTTCACCACAAAGGCACAAAAAAATCGTAACTGCTCAGCCATTTTTTCGGTATTGTCGCTGCGAAGGCGTCAGCCTGAGCAGTTACAATATTTTTAATATCTTCATGTCTTTGTACCTTGGTGGTACTCTTGACTCTACTGCAAAAAGCCGATGACGGAGATGTCCGCCGGAATATATGGGGGGGGTGGCTTCGCCACCCCCCCATATATTCCGGCGGGAACACCTGCACGGTAGTTTTTTCAGTGGAGTCACTCTTTCATTCAGGAGCCCAGCATGCAAAGTTTGATTGCCCGTATCAAAAAAGAAGGCCAAAATCTCGGTAACGGCATTCTTAAAGTGGATAGTTTCGTCAACCACCAGGTAGACGCTAGCCTGATGGACGAAGCCGGAAGAGAATTTGCCCGCCAATTCAAGAATATTGGCGCCACTAAAATTCTCACGGCTGAAATTTCGGGAATTGCTCCGGCTGTTTTTACCGGATTGCACATGAACCTGCCGGTCGTCTACGCCCGCAAGCGCAAACCCATCACGATGCCCGATCAGGTATTGCTCACGCTGGCACCTTCGCACACGAAAGGTCGCACCGTTGAGCTAATTGTCTCGCCTGAATATCTGGCAGGCGGCGAAAATGTGCTCATCATCGACGATTTTCTCGCCAGCGGGGCGACCATTATGGGGCTGGTTCGGCTGGCGGAGGCCGCCGGAGCGAACCTGGTGGGCATCGGCGCGCTGATCGAAAAAACATTCGAAGCCGGGCGCTCTATTTTGACTCCACTGGGCGTACCCATCGTCTCCCTGGCAGCGATCAAATCTATGGATGAAGATAAGATTTCATTCGCCTAAAAATTCGTTGGATCGTGAGCAAGTTGACAGGTTCAAATGACGCAACCTGCCAACCTGTCAATATTCTAACTTGCCAAGATTAAAAATATGCAAAATTCCATCGCTATTCTCGATTTCGGTTCTCAATATTCCCAACTTATCACCCGGCGCGTGCGCGAGCAACAAATCTATTGTGAATTACACCCCTGGAACGCACCCCGCACGCAGGTTTTCGCCAACAACCCCAAAGGTTTTATTCTCTCCGGAGGCCCGGCTTCGGTGTATGCAGACAACGCGCCACAAATTCCAGCCTATGTCTTCGAATCCGGATTGCCGATTTTGGGAATCTGTTATGGCATGCAAGCCCTCACGCATGCCCTGGGCGGAAAGGTGGCACCTGCACCCCAACAGGAGTACGGACTCGCCCATGTGAAGACTCTGCTCCCCAGCGCATTACTGCCTCCCGGTGAGCAACGCGTGTGGATGTCTCACGGCGACCGCATTGAGCAACTTCCTCAGGGATTCGCTTCCCTGGCAAAAACAGATCACGCCCCCATTGCTGCAATGGGCGATACCGCGCGCGGCTACTTCGGGGTGCAATTCCACCCCGAAGTGAATCACACACCCGGCGGCCGCGAACTGCTGCGCCGTTTCGTAATCGATATTTGTCAGGCAGCGCCCAAATGGACGCCTTCCTCCATCATCGAAGAAAGTATCCAGCGCATCCGCGACCAGGTGGGCAAAAAAAACGTACTTACGGCTGTCAGCGGAGGAGTCGATTCGAGCGTTGCCACCGCACTGACGCATCGCGCCATCGGCGGGCAACTTCAGGCAGTCTTCGTAAACAATGGTCTGCTGCGGAAAGGCGAAGCCGAAAACGTGATCCGAACGTTCCGCGAGACCGTGGGCGTGCGCCTGCACCCCGTTGACGCCGTCGATGATTTTATGGATGCATTGCGCGGCGTAGCCGAACCGGAACTGAAACGGCGCATTATTGGCGAAAAATTTATTCGTATATTTGAAGCTCAGGCCAAACTACTCGGCTCACCGCCGTTTTTGGTGCAAGGTACTATCTACCCGGATGTGGTTGAATCCAGCGCCCCCGATCGCTCTCAGGCGCAGCGCATCAAAACACACCATAACGTAGGCGGACTGCCCGAAGAAATGCAATTTGAACTCGTCGAACCGCTGCGCTATCTATTCAAAGATGAAGTACGCACTGTGGGTGAGGTTCTTGGCCTGCCCGCCGAATTGGTCTGGCGGCAGCCCTTTCCCGGGCCGGGGCTGGCTGTGCGCTGTTTGGGCGAGATTACACCCCAACGCCTGGAGCGCCTGCGTGCCGCTGATGCTATTTTTACCGAAGAACTCTCCTCGGCGGGGATGCTGCGATTACACCGTCCCCTGACACGCACCCATCTCCCGGCATCTTTCGGCAGCACATCGGGAAGAGAAAGTTTGGGCGTGCAGGTTGGCACATCCCAGGCCTTCGCGGTGCTGTTGCCAGTACAAAGCGTGGGCGTCATGGGCGACCAGCGCACCTATCAAGAAACTGTAGCGCTACGGGCCGTCACCACCGAAGATTTTATGACCGCCGACTGGGCACAATTGCCCCACGATTTATTGGGGCGCGTATCCAGCCGGATTGTAAACGAAGTTGCCGGAGTCAATCGCGTGGTGTATGACATCACCAGCAAACCCCCGGCAACCATCGAATGGGAATAACAATTCATAACTGCTCAGGCGAATGCCTTCGCAGAAAATTCAGATTTTTTTGAGCGACTTCAAGGAGCGAATGATGGATTTCGGCGAAATTCTCACCCGTGCATGGAAAATCATCTGGAAGTACAAAATCCTGTGGCTATTTGGTATTCTGTCGAGTTGTGGACAAGGCGGCGGAAGCACCAGCGGCGGAGGCAATAACACTGGCTATAATTTTTCATCGGGCGACACCCACCTGCCCCCGGAAGTACAACGCTTCTTCTTCAGCATTCAGCGTTTCTTCAACCACATACAACCCTGGGAAATCATCGGCCTGATTGCTCTGATTCTGCTCGCCGTACTGATTCTCTGGTTTGTAATGCTGGCCCTGAATACGGTTGGGCGCGTGGGGCTAATTCAGGGTACGTTGCAAGGCGACGCGGATGTCGAACGGCTTACTTTTGGCGAATTATTCCACCATGGCAAACCTTTCTTCTGGCGCGTGATGGGGCTATATCTCTTCATTGGGTTGGTGAGTTTCGTCCTGGTGGTGATCTTCATCGTCCCGGCGGCGGGTATTGGCATGCTCACGGCTGGGATTGGTTTCTTGTGTATGCTCCCGCTACTGTGCATTTTAGTTCCGCTGAGCTGGATTGTGGGGATACTCATTCAACAGGCGACAATTATTTTGGTCAGTGAAGATACAGGTATCATCGAAAGCCTTCAGCGCGCCTGGCTTTTCTTCCGCAAACATTGGAGCAATTTACTCGTCATGGGATTGATTCTGGGTATCGGCAGCTTTGTTGTAGGTATTGTACTGGCGCTGCCAATTATGCTGATCGTCTTCCCGGCGATAATCACGCTCATCGTAAGCAGCACGAACGGTTCCAATATTGATGTCTTCTCCACGTTGAAAATTGCCGGGCTATGTATGCTCGGCTATATGCCCGTACTGGTTGTACTCACCGGAATTTTAAAAGCCTATATCTACGCCGGATGGACACTGACCTACCGACGTTTGGCACATCCCATTTTGAAAGAAACAGAGCCGGAAAAGCCAGAAACAGTATAATTTTTCAAAGGAACAAGTTGCCGGTTGAATTTGAATTCGATCCAATAACCGGCAACTTGCAACTTTCTAACCTTGACTCTACTGCAAAAAGCCGATGACGGAGATGTCCGCCGGAATATATGGGGGTGGTGGCGAAGCCACCACCCCCATATATTCCGGCGGGAACACCTGCACGGTAGTTT
>CALCSH010000447.1 GCA_937893815.1 uncultured Anaerolineae bacterium
AGGGCGTGCGGAGCACGCCCTATACCCCTAAATCTGGACTACTACCACGGGGATTTCCCAGAGACCCCAAATATCTAGTTTTGAAAGTGTTAAAGAATAGCGTATAATTAATCTGATCGCAACCTTTCCGAAGATTTTTTCGCCGATTCGCAAAATCCCTACGGAATTTTACAACCAATGGATGTCAACGTTATTGCCCAAATAAACACGGTCCTATCTGGTATGGTAGATGAAACCAGCCATGATCAGGCGCGGAACGAGTTACTGCAAATTGTCGCGAATGCAGCGGGGTTTCAAGCTGCCCTTTTAGCAGAACTTGAGCCTGATGGATGTACGATGCGGGTAACGGCCGCTTTTTTGCCGCTACAGTTTCAAAAATTGGTAGAAAAATTAGGCGGCATCACGCTTGTGGGGTATATGTATTCTGTGAGTATGCCCGAGGTGCTCGAAACTCCCGATTTTGAGATATTTACTCACATTACGGAATGGCATCCGCAAATTCCGCGTCCTGTAGGTTCTGCCTTAGGGAAAGCGATCGGAATGAAGCGCATCGTTTCTCTGCGGCAAAATGTTGGCGAACAGTATCTTGGAGCCGTCAACTTTTTGGACACAACTGGTAACGCAGATGTTGATCTTGTCAAGAATTTATCTTTCAATCATCTGGTGTATGCGATTCGTCTCATCCGTGAACAACAAGAAAAAGCCACCTTGCGGCAACGCTACACAGAAGAACTGGAAGCTCATGTCCTCGCGCGCTCATCGGAGATTCAGGTGGCCTTATTTGAGGCAGAGAGTTTGCTGGATGGCTTGCGCGTTCTCACCGAAGAACTGTCGATGCGCCAGGTGCTCGCCGGTATCTTTGATGTGATGCGTGATGTAGTGATGTTTGAAGATGCTTTTGTCTTGCGCCGCTATGAAAGTAATGAATTAATTGTGGTCGCGGCAACCAGCCTGCTTTTTGAACGTAGTCGGTGGTTTGCGCAGGAATTTTTTAATCGCGTTTTGTCAGGACAAACATTAGCCGTTGTCGATATTGGCGAAATCGCTGAATGGAAAGCCCAACCTGAATCCGTACAGCATTATGCGCATTCGGCTTTACATATCCCGCTTCGGGATGGAAATCAAGATGCTATATTGGTATGTACGCACTCCAAACAGGGTTTTTTCACAAAACAACATGAAGCGATCAGCGAACGATTTGCATTATTGGCGACCCAGGCTTTGCGCAACGCTCAATTGCACAGCGATTTGTTGGCAGAAAAGGATCGCCTCGAAGAGCGCGTTGCCCAGCGTACGGCGGAGTTAACACATCAGCGGGATTTTGCCTTGCAGGTGATGAATGCCATGGGGCAAGGGCTTACGGTGGCCACAACGGAAGGAAAATTTGACTACGTCAATCCAGCGTATGCAAAGATGTTGGGGTATTCCCCTGAGGAGCTAATAGGTAAAACGCCTTACGATCTTACTTTTGAGGAAGATCACGAAATATTGGCGGCTGCCCGGAGCCGTCGGATGATCAATGAGACAAATGTTTATGAAACGCGCCTTAAACGTGCAGATGGCAGTTCTTTAGTTGCTCTGGTGACAGGTGTTCCATTATTTCAGGATGGCAAATTAAACGGCTCGATCGCCGTAGTAACGGACCTTACTGAGCGAAAACTAGCCGAAGCCGCCGTAGCGCAGGCGCGTGACCAGGCGATCCGCGCCTCACAATTGAAATCTGAGTTTTTGGCGACCATGAGTCATGAAATCCGCACGCCGATGAATGGAATCATCGGCATGACCGAATTGCTGTTGGATACTGCACTTAACGACGTGCAGCGTGAGTATGCGGGAATTGTTGATCATGAAGCCACCGCATTATTAAATATCATCAACGATATTTTGGATTTTTCGAAAATTGAAGCTGATAAACTGATCATTGAGATTATTGATATGAATGTGTGCCAGGTGGTGGAGGGCCTGGTGGAGAGCTTGAATATCAAGGCGCGGGAGAAAAACCTGACCCTGATGAGCTATATTTCACCCGAAATTCCTCCATCGTTGATGGGCGACCCCAGCCGTCTACGCCAAATACTGGTAAACCTGGCTGGAAATGCCATTAAATTCACCGAGCGCGGTGAAATTATTATTCAAGTTCAACAGGACGCTATTTCTAATGGTCATGTAGTATTGCGTTTCGAAATACGCGATACTGGCGTCGGCATCCCGCCTGAGGCACTTGAAACCTTGTTCCAGCCCTTTGTTCAGGCAGATGGCTCTGTTACACGAAAATATGGCGGCACAGGGCTAGGCCTGGCGATTAGCAAACGCCTCGCTGAAATGATGGGTGGGCAAATTGGTGTAGAAAGTGCCTTGGGCAAGGGAACTACTTTTTGGTTTACGATTCAAGCGGAACGTAATTTGGGTGCAGAATATCCCCTGGAGTCTATCCCCGCCGCTTTCGATGCCCTCAAAGTGTTGGTTGTTGACGGAAGCCGGACGCATGGCGGGATTATTAAAAGTTACTTAAGAAAATGGGGAATCAACGCCTGGGCTGTCAATCGTGGCGTGCAAGCCATCAAACAATTGAGTGCGGAGCGAAATACGGGTACTCGTTTCGATGCCGCAATTATTGATCTGTTTTTGCCTGAGACGGATGCAATTGCTTTGGCGAAACAAATACTGCAGGAAAATTTACTTGAACAGGATAGAATCATCGCGCTGACGACGCTGAATGAACCCAAACGCCGCAAACAGGCATTAGAAGCTGATTTTTCGGGCTATCTGACCAAACCCGTTCGCCAATCCGATTTAAGAGATTTGCTTGTTCGATTGTTCAATCCTGGGGATGTAGTAAAGCCTCAAGAAGCAGAACCACGCCCGAAGGAAAAATCGGTCTCCCTGACATTATCGGAAACGGGCAGCCTGCGCCTGGGGCGGCTGATTCTGCTCGTGGAGGATAATCCTATCAATCAGAAATTGACAATGATCCAACTTGAAAAACTGGGCTTCCTGGCTCATCTGGCCGCGAATGGGCAAGAAGCGTTGGAAGCTGTGGCACGTTTGCCTTATGGTTTGATTCTGATGGATTGTCAGATGCCGGTGATGGATGGATTTGCTGCCACACGGGCCATTCGCAAGATGGAAATCACCGAAGGGGAGCGTATTCCCATCGTTGCGATTACGGCTAATGCCATGAAGGGGGATCAGGAAAAATGCATCGCGTCCGGCATGGACGATTATATTAGCAAGCCAGTGAAAACCGATGATTTGCGGCGAAAGCTGGAAAAATGGCTGCCGCCGATTCAATCCTGACGCGTTTTAGCCTTTTCGATCTTTGGGTTTGATTTCGCTATCGAGTACTCGTTGGAAAAAGCTGCGTGTTTCCTCAATAATCAGCCCATTCAAAATTTCCAATTCACTTTTTAGATCCCTGTCTTCGGGTTTGGTGGACAAAAAGCGATCGCGTTCTTTCTCCAGTCGCTCAGCGTTGATCACCATATCGCGCCAGGTGGCGCCCCAGTGAAAACTCTGCGCAAACCCGCCAATAATGGTGAGCAGTGCAGCGACGATGGGTGTTGCAACCGAAAAAATAATATTAAGCACTTCGTGGTCTTCGATAAAACTGGCGGATGCCAGCGAGGAAATGAGAGTGACCAGCGCTCCCAACGTGATTGCCAGCGACCTCGATTGCCGATAGGCTTGCTTATTATGTCGGCTAGCCCCCCAATAATAGGCGATGGAGCTTTTGTAGCGTTCCAAAACGTAGGATTGATCGATATGTTCTTCGAAAGTTGGGGATGGGCTGTTCTCGGACATAGTATCCTCCAGAATGATCGCGTTTTATGCCATTTCCCACCAAGTATAACAACGAATTTGCACTACTCATAGATTGAGGAAGCTTCTATACCCGAGCAGGTGGTATTCGCTACGCAATGAATACCACCTGCTTGGTTGAAAACGAATCTAATTTAGCGCACGATATCATCCGCCTGGGCTAAAACTTCATCCGGAATTTCTAACCCAATCGCTTGAGCAGTTTGCAAGTTGATGCTCAAGAAGAAATCGGCTGTCTCAACCGGCAAATCGCCCGCAGGCGTTCCCTTTAGGATTTGGTCCGCCAGTCGGGCGGATTGCTCGCCGACCCGGAAAAAGTCGTATCCGTAGGACATCAGAACACCTTGCTCCGTGCAGTAGCACATGGAGATCAACGGTAGCAGGTGCTGGTTGGCAGTGCTGACGTAATTAGCGATCTGCTGATTCAAAAAACCCGAGCCAAGCAGGAAAATGGCATCGACATCCTCCGGGAGCATGGCTAGAGCGGCAATGATCTCTTCCTGAGTGTGTACCCCAACAACAACCGGCTCGATGCCTAGCCCTGGTGCTGCGGCTATGACCTCCGCCATGCTGCCGATTGAACCACCCTCCTCAGGATTATGGGGCATAAAGATTCGAGTTGTGCCGGGTGCCATTGCTTGCAATAGGCTGAGTTGCTTGGCGATACTCCCCCCAATTTGTACCCCGGTAAGATTGCCGCCGGGATGTGTAAGACTTTCGATTAGGTTTGCACCAACAGCATCAATTACGACTGAAAAAACTACCGGTATATCGGTAGTTTCAACGGCCGCTTTAGTTTTAGTTGTGCCCGGTGTTGATAAGGAAAATATCAAATCTACATCATTTGCCATGATTTCGTCGAGAGCTGCATCCATTGCATCAACGCTTCCGGTGGCACCATTGTAGATATACTTGATATTTTGTCCTTCAATATAACCGTGCTCCGTCATGCCTGCCTTGAATCCCTCAACTGCGGGATCAATGTTGGTGCTGAGGTTCAAAACGCCCACTGTAAACATTTTTGGCTTGCTTCCGCAAGCGGTGAACAGCAGCGCTGCCAGGGTGAATATACCCACCCCGATGACCGTTTTGGTAATGAAAATTCTTCTGGTATTCATTTGTTTTCATTTCCTTTTCAAATAGACCCACATAATAAGCTGGCCATGCGCCAATCATTTCATCGTTTCCGCCCCGGCGGCCACAACTTTTAGTCTTTTGGATTGGCAGACCAACGCCAAAGCACAAGAATAATCACTTGTGTAAAAAGGAATTATACCGTTTATGCAACAGAGCAGCATAAGTTTGGGTCTCTGGGAATCCCCGTGGTTGTAGTCCTGATTTAGGGGTATAGAGCGTGCAGAGCACGCCCTATGCCCCTAAATCAGGGGTTTCTCACGGCAATTCCTAAAGACCCATAAGTTTGTGGCTTGGGTCTTTAGGAACTGTTGTTAGAAACTACAGATGTAGGGGTATAGGGATGCGGAGCATGCCCTATACCCCTACATCTGTTACTACCAGGGGATTCCCATAATTTCGATATGGAGAATACGTTGAATCTTAGCGGGCACATTCCCCGCAGCTTGCTGCGTAACTATTAGTGTAAGATAAGTGTATGAGTAGACTGGTAAGAAAGAGCCATAATGTATCAGTGCTGATCTATCATTACGTTTGTCCTGCGAGATACCGGCGGGTGGTGTTTGGACAGAAAGTAAATGAAATCCTGAAGGGAATCTGCCTGGAGATATCGAAGCGCTATGAAATCGAGTTCATCGAGATTGGGACAGACAAGGATCATGTCCATTTTCTAATCCGGTCGATACCTATGCATAGTCCGAAACAGATCACACAAATCGTAAAAAGTATAACTGCAAGAAAAACCATCAAACAGGCTCCCGAAGTAAAGTGAAAGCTATGGGGCGGAAAATTTTGGACAGACGGATACTATATCAACTTTACTTTGATCACGGCCACGTACAGGGAATCGGGATTGCGGCACCCTCACGTGCTGCGCATTGCGGCCATGAATCATAACTGCCGACAATTTGATTGGGGTTGCCATTTTGAAACAACATGATTGGATTATCCCATGCCCACGTATCCGTATACCCATCAGAAAAAAACTGCTCAATAAGATAAAATGTCCCAACTGCCATAGAATTATCTTCAGATACTTGGGCTAATCCGTAATGAATAGATATTGCCGTTGATCCGTCAAACCAATATGTGTGATCAGTCATTACGATTTCTAAATAATCACCACTGCGAGTGATATCAATTTCCTGGGATTTATATCTCCAACATTCATCACAATCGCTAATTTGTCCATTGTACCAATCCGCATGGGATTGACCGCCAGGAGCTCCAGTTACCCAATGCGCCTGCCAGGAAAAATCTTCTGAGGTCTGGATGAATATCTCATCTTGCCAGTCATCGATGACTATGGTCTGTGGCGGCGTGGGGGGCGTCATCCTTACAATAGAATCTGTCTCAC
>CALCSH010000448.1 GCA_937893815.1 uncultured Anaerolineae bacterium
CCGGTATTCAGTGCCAACCTACTCTTTCAGGCAGGCTTTTATCCTGCTCTTTCGAGTGTACAGAATCATCCCAGGGGATGTGACGTATGCTCTCATCTTGCGTTAATATTTTCACGATCGAAAGTGCATTTTTTGTTTCGTCAGACTGCGTAGGTCTTATAAATTACGAAGGGATATCATGCGTAGCCAGGTTGTGATTTTGTCGAAACACTCATTATTTTCCCAAGGAGTTGCCAGTCGTTTTGAGCAATTTCCGGAGCGCGTATCGTTTCATTTCATTGACCCTCAAGAACACGAATATATTGAGAAAATAATTGAGCTTCAGCCATCGGCGGTCGTCCTGAATTCATCCGAGTTAGATTGGAACCGGCGTTGTTTGTTATGCGCATTGTTATCTGCCATTCGCGATATTACGATCATTCGTCTTTCTGTGGACGAACGACCTGTACAGGTTATTCGCAGTCATCAGAGCCAGCTCGATGAAGTGCGAGATTTGCTCGATTTACTGACTCCATAAACGAACATTAACACAACCCAATTATTGGATTATATACCGCCAAAAAACATTAGCCCCAAGATGATGATAACTCCAGAAGAAGAACGATTGAACTGCAAAGGAGGTGGTGCCTGCCGAATTTAGACTGTTAAATCTATACCGCTCGTAGTAAAAGCGGCTCCCCATGCGGTATCACAATTGAATTTTACGTGCATGTAAATTTATAGAACTGCACAATGATGAAGGAGAATGTTATGTATAAGAAGATTTTGTTTGTGGTTTTGGCGCTTGGCCTCGGGCTTGCATTAGCAAGCTGTGCCTCCGCGCCAGAAGAAACAAAAAGCTCGGTAGAACCCGTGGCGGCAGAACCCACAACTGCGGAATGCCCTGAAGCCGATTGTCCAACCTGCCCGGAACCCGAAGCTTGTCCGGAACCGTTGGTCAGTAATGTTCCATTTGCGGAAGATTGGGCTGGCTCCCCCCATGCGGATTCTGCTGCCGAAGCATTCCGTCACTGGGATGAAGAAGATCCCGCCGTGGTCGCTACCGCTTGCGCCAAGTGCCACAGTTCCGAAGGCTATGCTGAATACCTGGAAACAGGTGCCAATGTTATTGAGTTGCCCGCCCTCGAGAATAAAGGCATTCAATGTGTGGCTTGCCACAACGAAGCGACTGCCCAAAAAACCAGCGTTGTGATGCCTTCCGGCGTTGAATTGCTGGGCCTGGGCGACGAATCCCGCTGTATGGAATGTCACCAAGGTCGCGCTTCCACCGTCTCGGTCAATGCCAAGTTCGAAGAACTGGGTTTGGTTGAAGATGTTGACGCTGTCAGCGAAGAACTGGGCTTCATCAACATCCATTACTTTGCCGCCGCTGCGACAAAATACGGTACCCTGGCAATGGGTGGCTACCAGTATGATGGCAAGAGCTACGATGGGAATTTTGCGCACGTAGAAGATTACGATACCTGCATCGAGTGCCATGATCCGCACACGCTGGAAGTAAAAATAGATGACTGCCAGGCCTGCCATACCGATGTTACCAGCGTTGAAGATTTCGCCAATGTCCGCATGAACGGCTCCCTGGTGGATTATGACGGCGACGGCGACATGGAAGAAGGCATCAAGGCTGAGATCGCTGGTTTGCAGGAAGTGCTATATCAGGCTATGCAGGCCTATTCGACTGATGTAGCTGGCGCTGCGATTGTCTACGACCCGCTGACCTACCCCTACTTCTTCACGGATACAGATGCCAATGGCGAAGTGACCGAAGGCGAAGCCAACTATGGCAACCGTTACATTAACTGGACTGCTCGCCTCGTCAAAGCTGCCTATAACTACCAGGTGTCGATCAAAGATACCGGTGGGTTTGCCCACGGTGGCAAGTACATTATCGAATTGCTGTACGACTCAATAGAAGATCTGAATCCCGAAGCGGTTGCTGGTTTGCATCGCATTGACCACGGTCACTTTGCCGGTTCTGAAGAAGCTTTCCGGCACTGGGACGAAGAGGGTACTGTTCCCGGGAGTTGTGCCCGCTGCCACTCGGCGGATGGCCTGCCTCTGTATCTGAGTGAGGGCGTCAACATTTCAGCCACTCCTGCGAATGGCTTCGAATGTACCACCTGTCACAGCGATCTAACCGATTTTACCCTCCGTGCGGCTACCGAAGTCACTTTCCCCAGCGGCATTACCATCGCCATTGAGGATGAAACCTCTGGCCTGTGCATGAGTTGCCACCAGGGACGCGAGTCTACGCTCAGTGTGGATCGCAAGATTAGTGATGCTGCTCCCGACCAGATCGTAGAAGGTCTGGGCTTTACCAATGTTCATTACTTCGCGGCAGGCGCAACCCGCTTTGGCGGCGATGCACAGGGCGGCTATCAATATGCCGGTAAGGAATACATGGGTTATTTTGAACACGTCGGCATCTTCGAGTCCTGTTCAGAATGCCACAATGCCCATACACTTGAAGTCAAAGTTGACAAGTGTGGCGCTTGCCATGCAGATGTCGAAACACCAGCCGATCTGGTGGTCATTCGCAACCCAGAAATTGTGGTGGACTACGATGGCGATGGTGATGTAGCTGAAGGCATCTATGGCGAAATTGAGACCATGAAAGAAGCCCTCTATGCCGCCATTCTGGCTTATGTCGAAGGCAATGCCGATATGGCTATGATTGAATACAATCCGGCGGCATACCCCTACTGGTTTACCGATGCTGGCGAGAGTTATGTAACCTGGACCCCCAGACTGACCCAGGCTGCGTATAACTACCAGTATGTTATGAAAGACCCCGGTGGATTTGCCCACAATGGCAAGTACATCATGCAACTCTTGTTTGATAGCATCCAGAGCATCGGCGGCAACGTAGCCGGTATGATACGCCCGTAACGTTAATCCCATAGCGACACTAACAAACAGGCGTCTCACGACGCCTGTTTGTTTACTACCAAAACCGGCAAACGGATAGCTGTAACAGATTTGCCAATAAGGCAAGTAGCGACGCGCTTTCGCAAAAGCATATTTGAAGAGTTGAAATTATGGTAATATCTATCAGAATTATCTTGGTATAAATCACAAAAGGAAATCTCTGATGAACGATGGAAAACAACTAGATCGTCGAAGTTTTTTGGGCCTGATCACATGGTTTATTGGTGGAAGCATCGGAGCGGGTTATAGTATCCCGGCAATTGCCTATATTGTTGGCCCAGCTGCGCGCAAAGAAGAAGATCAGGCATGGCTTCGCCTGGGGGCTGCATCGAAAGTTGAACTGGGGACTCCCACGCTTTTCAAAATCAAAGTCGAAAGACAGACAGGGTGGATCACGAACGAAAAAGAATTGTCTGTCTATGTCCTGACTGAGAATGGCCGCGATTTTGTAGCCATGTCGAATATTTGCACCCATCTCGGGTGTCGGGTGCGCTGGATCGCTAGCCAGGATCAATTTTTCTGCCCCTGCCACAACGCCGCCTTTTCAAAGAACGGCGAAGTGATTGACGGCCCCCCTCCCCGTCCTTTGAATCAATACCAGGTTAAAGAAGAAGATGGGCAATTGTTCGTTTTAGGAGGCTGAGATGATCGCTAAAATAGCCAATTGGTTCGATGAACGCGTGGGGTGGAAAGTTATTTGGGAAGCGATCTTCCTGCGTAAAATCCCCAAGGTGAACTGGTTTTACACCCTGGGAAGTGCGACACTATTTACAGCTGTGAATCAAGCCGTTACGGGCATTCTGCTTACGATTTATTATGTTCCCACGCCCGACCATGCTTACGATAGTGTGCAATACATCACCACGCAAATCCCTATGGGCTGGCTTATCCGCGGGCTGCATCACTGGGGAGCCAGCGCCATGGTCGTTTTGACCGTGTTGCACATGCTGCGCGTGATCCTGCTTGGCGCGTATAAATATCCCCGCGAAGTGACCTGGTTTACAGGTGTATTCTTGCTACTGGTTGTGATCGGGTTTGGCTTTACGGGCTACCTGCTGCCCTGGGATCAGAAGGCCTACTGGGGCTCGACGGTGGGTACACAGATTGCAGGTGCTGCGCCAGTTATTGGAGATTGGATATTGCGCGTGATGCGTGGGGGGCCTGATCTTTCCGCGGTAACGCTGGCGCGTTTCTTTGGTGTACATATATGGGTATTGCCCGCTTCGTTGATTTTGCTGGTGGCGATCCATATGTACCTGATTATCAAGATTGGCATCAGCGCGGTACCGAAGAAAGAGGAACTGGCGTGAACGAAAAAGAGAAAAAAGCTTATCTTGAGCAATATAAAAAGGATAAAGAGAAAGGTGTTCCTTTTTTCCCTGATATTCTTTTCAAAGACGCGATCGTATCCCTGATTATATTTCTGGGGCTGATCGCTGTGGCCTACTTTATTGGCGCACCGCTTGAAGAACGCGCCAACCCTTCGGACACAACATACACCCCAAAGCCAGAATGGTATTTCCTGTTCATATTCCAGCTCTTGAAATATTTCCCCGGAGAGCTAGAAGTTGTTGCCGTGGTGGTTATACCTACGCTGGCGATCATCTTGCTATTCCTGCTTCCCTTCTTGGATCTCAGCGCAAAAAGACATTTTTGGAACCGGCCCTGGATCACTGTGTTGGTTGTCAGTTCCGTGGCAGGGGTGCTCTTCTTGACGGTGCAATCCATCCGTGAGACGCCACCTCCCGTTGAAATTGCGCAAGGTGACCCAATTGCAACCTTATACGTCGAGAATTGTGCCAGTTGCCACGGTGGCACGATCAACGTCCCTGAGGGCACAAATCTGCATGATGTGATTGCCCAGGGGAACCATGAAGGCATGCCTGCATGGAGCGCGGACATCACCAGTGATGACATTGACGCTCTGGCCGGTTTCATTCTGTCGCCGGGCGGTAATGCGTTGTTCAACGAATTGTGCCGCACCTGTCATGAACCTTCCGAACTGGTTGCCAGCGACCCGATCGAACTGAAAGCTGCCTTGGATGAAGGACGCGCCTATGCGCCTCATGCTGAGGTGACCATCCCGGATTGGAATGAAGTCATCACGCCGCAGAAACGCACTGCGCTGCTCAACTTTCTGATTGCCCCCGATGGACAACGCTTATTTGCCACAAACTGCGCCCAGTGCCACGGTCGCTCGATTTCATTTGCGGGCAATAGAGACGAACTCAGAGATTTAATCAGTCAGGGCGGCCTGCATCTGGAAATGCCCCCCTGGCGTGAAACCCTCGACAACAATCAAATTAGCACGCTGGCAGAATATGTCACCAACCCCACCGCGACAGGTAATGGAAGCGAACTCTTCGCCCAGTATTGCGCCAGTTGTCACGGGGAACGCATCCCCACTATGGATGATTATGCTGCCGCGCTCGAAATCATTGCCACGGGCGGCGCGCACCAAACTATGCCCGTATGGGGTGAGGTGCTTACATCCGAACAACTCGATGCTCTGGTAAATTTCACCATGGATGCAGCTCGGGGCGCCCCGTTGGAGTTGGGGCAGGGATTGTTCGCAGAGAATTGTGCCATTTGTCATGGCGATTTTGGCGAGGGCGGCCCTAACCCGACTCGGCCAGATGATGTGATTGCGCCCATCAGCACCTCCGAATACTTAAAAACGCGCGATGACCACACATTGTTTCAGATTATCGCCCAGGGGCAGCCCAACTTTGGAATGTCTCCCTTTGGCAGCGCGTTTGGCGGACCGCTGGACGATGATCAGGTCAACACATTAGTTGTTTTTATCCGTTCCTGGGAAGCTAACCCTCCGGTGGAACTGCCCCCCGAGGTAGATGCTCGCTCTGTGAAACTGTCTGCCGATGAAGTTTATACGCAACTTTGTGCACAATGCCACGGCACAGATGGGTTGGGCCTGATTGGCCCCTCGCTGCGTGATCCCGATTTCCGCGCCGCGAACACGCCCCAGGACATTTTCGAAACCATCAGCCGGGGACACGAAGCCACTCCCATGATCCGCTGGGGTGACTTGCTTGGCGAAGACACCATTCAGGATTTGACCGATTTCATCCTGGGTCTCGAAATTTCCGATGCTGGCGTACAGCCACAGGCTACTCCAGGTTTTTCCTCGTTTGCCGAGGATGTTATGCCTATCTTTGAAGCCAAGTGTGCGCCTTGTCATGGCTCAATGGGTGGCTGGGATAGCGAAAGCTATGAGGCTGTGATGACAACCGGCCGCAATGCCCCAACTGTCATTCCCAGCGACATTGAAAATTCCATTCTGGCGCAAAAAATCACCGGCACGCAAACCGCCGGGAAGATCATGCCTCCCGGTGGCAAAATGACCAACAACGAAATTCAGATCGTCCTGGATTGGATTGTTGCTGGGGCGCCGGATAACTGAGCGCAATAAAATACAAAAAAAGTGGGCGGCGTGCTTTGCACGCCGCCCACTTTTTTTGGCTACTCTGGTTGAATTAATTCTCTGGAGCGCCAAGATCAATCCAGCTAATCACCATATCCAATTCTTGTTGTGAAAACTGGCTGAAATGCCCTTCTTCGCTGTTCTGAAGTTGAACCAGCAAACTGTTCTCTGCATTACCAGGGACAATCGCTGGCCCACTGTTGCCGCCTTGCAATGCGGATGTATACATGGTCAGGTCAAGCCCTTGGGTTGCGGCAGCTGAACTATGGCAATCGCCACAGCGGTATTCGAATAACATGCTGATTGTATCTGTGTAGGTGAGCGCCCCCCCCGTGGGGAGAGTCATGGCCTCGCTCGGTGGCGGCAGTTGATCGATCAGTAGCTCACGCAACCC